>CAZLGZ010000242.1:0-3051 GCA_964558965.1 uncultured Flavobacteriaceae bacterium | reverse complement strand
CGCCGGTGCTATCGGACCAACACGCGATATTCTTTTTAAAAGTGGCCTGATCAAAACCATTGGAGACGAGCGCATTTTCTCTTCGACCATGGACGCCTATGAGTACGCGGTAAACCAAAAAGGCCCCTCCCCGCTTCAGAAAAAAATCTCCCTTCAAAAAAAGGGCTGAGCCCTTGATGAACCGCACAAAATGACCATGCGGGCCCTCCCGATTTTTGACCCTATATTTGTCTTTGGAATTGACGTATAGAATGTAACCTGTGTTACTGTGTATCCTAGTGGTCCAAAGTACCTTTGTAATCAATTCGAAAAGCATGAAAATAGAACAGATATACACCGGATGTTTGGCTCAAGGAGCTTACTATATAGAAAGTGACGGCGAGGCCGCAATTATCGATCCTCTTCGCGAGATCACCCCTTACCTCAAACGAGCTGAGCAGGACGAAGCCGAAATCAAATACATTTTCGAGACCCACTTCCACGCGGATTTTGTTAGTGGCCACTTGACCCTCTCCCAAAAAACGGGTGCACCCATTGTCTATGGACCCTTGGCCAACCCGAGCTTCGATGCGCTCATTGCCACGGACGGGCAGGAATTCCAGCTGGGTAAGATAAAAATCACCGTTTTGCATACTCCCGGGCACACCATGGAGAGTACGACCTACCTTTTGCAAGACGAAAGCGGAAAAGACCACGCTATATTTAGCGGAGACACCCTCTTTTTAGGAGATGTCGGACGTCCGGATTTGGCACAAAAAGCGGCCGATATGACCCAGGAACAACTCGCAGGAATGCTATTTGACAGCCTGCGTTCCAAGATCATGCCTCTTGCCGATGATGTGATCGTCTACCCGGCACACGGCGCCGGTTCTGCCTGTGGTAAAAACATGATGAAAGAGACGGTCGATACCCTCGGAAATCAGAAAAAGATGAACTACGCTCTTCGCGCTGACATGAGCCGAGACGAATTCATCGCAGAAGTCACTGACGGCTTATTGCCCCCTCCTCAATACTTTCCTTTGAACGTAAAGATGAATAAGGAAGGCTATGAGTCCATCGACGAGGTTCTGGACCGCGGATTAACCGCCCTGGCCCCTGATGCCTTTGAAACCCTGGCAGAAGAAACGGGTGCCGTAGTCTTGGATGTTCGTCACCAAAACGACTATGTAAAAGGGCACGTACCTCGTTCCATTTTTATCGGTTTGGACGGAGGTTTTGCTCCCTGGGTTGGCGCTTTGATCGCTGATGTTCAGCAACCCATCCTCCTGATCGCTCCTGAAGGACGCGAATCGGAAGCCATCACCCGTCTTTCACGGGTCGGTTTTGACAAAACCCTGGGCTACCTCAAAGGTGGTTTTACTGCCTGGAAAGAAAGTCAGAAAGAATTCGACAGCATCGATCAAATGACGGCCGATGAACTCAAGGCCGATCTCGATAATCAGGTGGTTTTTGATGTGCGTAAGCCTGGAGAATTCGAGGCAGAGCACTTGCCTAATGCCGAAAATACCCCACTTGATTTCTTAAATGATCACATGGCGCAAATCGGACAGGCCGGACCTTTGGTTATTCACTGTGCCGGAGGATACCGCAGCGTCATTGCCGCCTCTATCTTAAAAAGTAGAGGTATTCACCAGATCACGGACCTTATCGGTGGATTCAAAGC
Organism: uncultured Flavobacteriaceae bacterium; assembly: GCA_964558965.1. Lineage (GTDB taxonomy): Bacteria > Bacteroidota > Bacteroidia > Flavobacteriales > Flavobacteriaceae > Aureicoccus. The sequence continues at coordinate 1,388 of CAZLGZ010000242.1, read as the reverse complement.
CATCAAGGATGCCGGTATGGAAGTCACTCAATTTCAGTGCCCTTCAAAGAGTTAAACCATGACTTTTGATCAGATCATTGACCACGACAAACCGGTTTTGGTGGATTTCTTTGCCGAATGGTGTGGGCCTTGTAAGATGATGCCCCCCATCCTCAAAGAAGTCAAAGATCGACTGGGAGATGATGTGCGGATTGTCAAAATTGACGTGGATAAGAACCAAGCCATCGCGGAACGATTTCAAGTTCGCGGAGTGCCTACCTTGATTATTTTTAAAAACAAGACCGCTGTTTGGAGACAGTCGGGGGTACTACAGGCCTCCGTTCTTGAACAACAGATTCAAGCCCATCTCAACTCCTAAGATGAAGCGTTCAGTTCAGGATTATCTCTATGTAGGCCTGCAGTTGATACTCTTCGGCCTCTTCGGGTATTCGGAGCTGGTGCACAGCCGATGGATTCCTTTGGACCTCCCCAAAGTACCCCCTGCTCTGAGCATTGGCTTGATCGTCTTAGGCCATTTGATTATAGGGATAGCCCTCTTGCAATTGGGTAAAAGACTTTCGCCTTTTCCCAGCCCTAAAGACAATGCCCGTCTCTTAACCGGCGGGGTCTTTCGCTGGATGAGACATCCGATCTATACAGGGATTCTCTCGGCTTTTTTAGGCTGGTCCCTTTTAGTGACCTCCTGGGATCTAGTGGCCCTTACTGCAGCCCTGGCCCTTCTCTTTTCGGTCAAGGCTTCTTATGAAGAAAAACGCCTGAGTCAGGTATTTCCGGAGTATGAACACTACCGTAAAAAGACAGGCAAATTCTTGCCTTGGAGTAAATAAGCAGGCAGACTGTAACCAGAGTTACACCAGAAGTGTAAGGGAGGTGTTTTCTTTGTGAACTAATTTTGCATTATGAATTGGATTTTTGAACCCTGGCCCTGGTATGTTTCCGGGCCTCTGATTGCACTAGTCATGATGACCTTGCTCCTGGCGGGTAAACGTTTTGGGATGTCATCTAACCTGAGAACCATGTGTACTATTTTAGGAGCCGATAAGCGCGCTGATTTTTTCCGTTTTGATTGGAAAAGTCAACGCTGGAACCTCTACGTCATTCTGGGGGTAGCCCTAGGCGGCTTCCTCGCATCCCAGTTCCTCAGCAATGGTGAGGGGGTGCAAATCGCACAAGAAAGTGCCGATAAACTAGAAGCCCTCGGCTTTGCCAGTACTGGAGAAGCCTACCTCCCGGACGAAATGTTTGCGCTTTCAGCGCTTTCTGATCCCAAGACATTGGTCTTACTGATCGTTGGTGGATTCTTGGTTGGGTTTGGAACACGCTACGCCGGTGGATGCACCTCCGGGCACGCCATTTCTGGTCTAAGCAATTTGCAAATGCCCTCCTTG
>CAZLGZ010000241.1:0-3712 GCA_964558965.1 uncultured Flavobacteriaceae bacterium | reverse complement strand
GATCAATATCTCCATCGTCGTCAATGTCCACATTGAGTAATACAGAGGTATTGGAAAAGTAGTCTGCGAGCTCACTCGTGGTGAAGGTAGAATCGTTTTGTTGGTAATAACTGTCTTTAAGAGCTGGGGCCTTTCCGAAGAAGTCTGCTCCACCTGAACCGGCAATGATATCCACTTGCCCATTGGCATCGAAATCCTCGGCAACCAGACTTACCCATTCCTGAATGGAATCTGCTGCGAGGGCAGCAGGTACTTCGGCGGCAGAAAAGGCCGAGTCGTTCTCCATAAAGAGCTGGGGAGGAAAGAATTTAGACCCTCCAAAGAGTAAGTCCTTTTTCCCGTCCTGATTAAAGTCAGCCTGTACCAGGGCCGGTCCGCGATCAGAAACACTGTAAGGGATGAGCTTTTCGCGATTAAAGTGGGAATAATTGTCTTCTTTATGCGTGAACGCAATGCCGAGCTGATCCTCCTGTAATTGAAATAGGGGCGCTTTAGTCGGTTTTGCTGTAGGAAGCTTCCCTGTAGGACTGTAGCGAACCACCAGGTGTTGTCCTGCTTTTTGGGCTGGAAGCTTTTGAAGATCTCCCCCGGGCCAGACAATTTGGATAGAGTCCACTTGCTCTGCATCTCCTAAACCAAAAAAGAGGCGCGGTTCGGAAGAGGCCTGAAAACCTCGGTTGGGGAAGAGTTCTCTGTAGTGGGCTTTGCCCTTGATATAGGCCGTTACCTGGGCGCCAATGCCCCATTGATTCATCCCTGTTCCTTGGAGTTGCAGGACCAAGAAGTTTCCTTTCTTCTTTCCGGTATTGATGTAAAGACTCGCCGCTTCGTTAAGGTTGTTGGTCACCAGGTCCAAATCTCCGTCACGATCGAGATCGGCCCAGGCAGCGGAATTCGAAACCTTGGCCCCTTTTGGCAGCCAATCGGAAGAGCGGTCTGCAAATTGAAAGGCATCCTGCCCTTCGAAGACGTAGTTTTCGACATAACCATCCGGCATCAAGTCCAGTGCTTCCTGGTCCACAATGCGGGTGTTGTCAATTTTGTTTTTGATCTGATCGTTAGAAACGAAGCGAATAAAATCCAGGTCATTCGGACGCTGTGGAATACCGTTCGAAATGAAGAGGTCCTGTTTTCCGTCCAGGTTGTAATCCGCAAATAGAGCACCCCAGCTCCAGTCGGTAGCGGCAACACCACTGCTCAGTGCTGTTTCCAAGAAACCACCTTCTTCCTGATTCACAAAGAGCATATTTCGGGTGAACTGGTAGTGGTAGCCAAACTGCTCGATACGCATGCGCTGGGTTTGGATGTTGTCGTCTCCCTCGGTGCTCTTGAGTGCTTTTTCGGATTCGGGCAGCATATCCAAAGAAATCAGGTCCGGGCGACCATCGTAGTTGAGATCGGCCGCATCGTTCCCCATCGAAAATCGACTGCTGTGACCAAAATAATCTCTCAATGATTCTGTAAAAGTACCGTCCCCGTTGTTGATGTAGAAGTAATCGTCTTCGTGAAAGTCATTGCCCACATAGAGATCGGGGTACCCATCCTTATTGAAATCGGAAACGGTTAATCCCAAGCCATAGGCATTGATACCTCCGTAGATTCCGGCTTCTTCACTAATGTCCGTAAAACGACCATGGTCGTTGCGCAGGAGCTTGTCACCAGTCTCGTAGATTCTTTCTTCTCTTAGGTTCACCCGTCCAAACGATTCCTGTGTATGCACCGCGTGGTTAAGTAAGTAGAGGTCGAGATCGCCGTCCAGATCAAAATCGAAGAAGGCAGCCGAACTACTGTAAGAATCGTGGTCCAAACCATAACGAGCCGACTCTTCCTTGAAGGTCCCGTCTTTTTGGTTGATGTAGAGTTCGTTGTGTCCGCGAAAACCTTGGATGCCCACCACGGCACAGACATAAATGTCCAGCCAGCCGTCCCCGTTTACATCCGCCATGACGCTTCCGGTATTCCAACTGCTTTTGCCAAGCACTCCGGCTTGCTCACTGACGTTTTCGAACTCCAAATCTCCTTTGTTCAGGTAGAGTTGGTTTGGCCCTTGGTTAGCGGTAAAGAAAAGATCAGGCAAGCTGTCGTTGTTGATGTCTCCGATCGCGATCCCACCCCCGTTGTAGTAGTACAGATAATCCAGGATGCTGATGTCCTGGTCAGGAAGGAGGTTATTGCTAAAGTCCACCCCACTTTTGGCAGGAGACCGCAATTCAAAGAGTTGATCTCCTCGAGAACATTGGGCAAAAAGCAGAGCGAGAAAAAGAATCCCCCCTACAAAGGAGAATCTGGTCTTATTGAAGCGCATAAACTCGAGGTGCATTATCGTTAATCGCCGCTATAAAATAGGCTTGGCCATTCTTGTCTTGGAAGCGGGCCAGGTGCTTGACTTCTTCTTTGATGAACAAGCCGCTCTCTGCATAGTTTTGCCAGCTGAACTGTCCGGTTCCATCTCCGAGAAGTACGTGTCCGTAGCTCGCATCGAGTCGAGAGAATTGAGGCTTAAACTCGTAGTTGTTCCCCGCCATGATCAGGTCGGTGTTGCCATCTCCATTGACATCAGCGCACTGAATCCCACATACGCAGGATAATTGCACCGGAGAAGGTAATTCCTGAATGCGGAAGTTTCCGTTCCCTTCGTTAAAGGCAATCAAAGAGGCTGAATACTTGGCCGTCTTGACAATGGCTTGTTCCATCACCTGGGGCGAGAAAAGTTCTTGTACGGTTCTGCCAGCATAGTCAGAAGCCTTGAGGTTTTCTTTCTTCAAAGAAACCAACTGTCCGGTCAATTCTCTTTTTTGGTGGATAGGGAAGTCCTTTCCGTCGCGAGAGATAGCCGTGATTTGCTCAATGGTTCCGTTGTTGTCAAAATCGTGGATGTAGAGCTTCATCGGTCTTTCGGGGACCGCAGGGTAGTGGAGGTTTTTTCCTTGGTTACCCAATACCAAATCCAGGTCTCCGTCACCATCGAGGTCACTGGCCTCTACAGAGTTCCACCATCCGCTCAAATCATCGAGGGTTCCAGGTACCCTTGAGAGTCGGCGGGTGTTGTTTTTAAACCAGATCGGAGTACCCCATTCGGATACCGTAACCAAATCTGCGATTTCGTCTCCATCCATATCGGCCCAGACGGCACTGGTAATCATACCGGCATCCTTGAGGTCATAGGCCAGGCGTTCTGTACTGTTTCTGAATTCTCCATTCCCTGTGTTCTCTAGGAATAGGTGATCCGGATTCACCCCATAGGTGCCGGCGACTGAACGGGAACCGATAAAGACATCCATGTCTCCGTCCTTGTCGAAGTCGTAAGGTGCTACAACCGACATATTCTTGAAGGTGCTGGGCAATGCTTTTTCAGAAAGCTCCAGGCGTCCTTTCCCGTTGTTTAAATACAGGCGAGGGCGGTAGCGTCTGAACTGATCCGCTTGGTTTCCTCCGCTGGCGACCAACAAATCAAGGTCGCCGTCTTGGTCGGCATCGAAGGCCGCGGCTGCGGTGTCCTCGTAATTTCTGTCCTTGTCCAGAGCGGGCTGAACACTGGGCTGTAAACGGCCTCTTCCCTGGTGAAAATAGACCTGTCCCGGTTGATCCGTTGCTCCCCCGACAAAGACGTCTTCGTGGCCGTCACCGTTGAAGTCTCCAGTCGCCAACGCCGGGCCTTCCTGAGAGAGTTTTTGGTAGATAAGGCCTTCGTAATCGAAGTCGCTGTAGTTGT
>CAZLGZ010000240.1:0-3715 GCA_964558965.1 uncultured Flavobacteriaceae bacterium | reverse complement strand
TCCCTGAAATCATCAGGACCTTTACCGAGCAACTTAAAAAAGAGACTGCACAAGAGGAGCAACAGATCAACCCGCTTACTTTTAGTAAGGACCCCTTGCACTTTAATACGCTATTACTCGAGGGAAGAAGTGCCCAATGGAAAGAGGCGGAGAACACGGGCGAAGAACTTTGCTTTTTCGACCGCAGCGTCATTGATGTCTTGGGATACATGGATCATTTTGAACAGGAATACCCAAAGTATTTTATCGAAGCTGCGAAGACCTTGCGCTACGATACTGTTTTTTTGCTTCCACCCTGGCAGGGTATTTATGTTCAGGATGATCAACGTTTAGAACCTTTTGAAGAAGCCGAGCGGATTCACGAGAGCCTTCTAGCCAGTTACTATCACTTTGGTTACGCCCCCCTCTTCGTGCCCATAGGAACCATCGAAGAACGGATTGAGTTCATTTTAAAAGCCATCGCGGCAAAAGAAAAAAAGTAGGAAAACAGCTACTCAAAGAATTTCTACTACATTTGAATATGGACAACCCCAACAGTCCTTCCCGATCTGCAGAATCTAAACTGCTGTTCCAAACGCTGGAACAGTATTGGGGATATTCGGCTTTAAGAGGAGAGCAAGAAAACATCATCTTCCGCATGCTGGACAAGGTAGACACCTTGGCCCTTCTTCCCACGGGTGCAGGTAAATCACTTTGCTTTCAGCTTCCTACTCTGATCCAACCAGGTTTATGTCTTGTGGTCTCCCCATTGATGCCCTGATTCAAGACCAAGTCAATCGGCTTCAGCAAAAAGGAATAAAGGCCATGGGATTAACAGGATCTATAAGTCAAGATGATTTGATTCGGCTTATTGATAACTGCCTTTATGGGGACTATAAATTCTTATACCTCTCTCCCGAACGCCTGCTTCAGGAAGGAATGAAAGAAATTCTTCAACGCCTGCCTGTTTCTCTTGTGGCTATCGATGAGGCCCATTGTATCTCGCAATGGGGCCCAGATTTCAGACCCTCCTACCTGCAGCTTCACGTGCTCAAAGAATGGTACCCCGGTATACCCTTATTGGCTTTGACCGCGACAGCCACCGATCAGGTTCAATCTGATATCCTCAGTAAACTAGGACTTCCCTCCTATGCCGTAGTTAAAGACAGTTTTGCCCGTAAAAAACTGAGTTTATCTGTGCGTCATACACAAAACAAAGAAGAACAACTCCGCTGGTTACTCGAACTCAATATGGGGCCTTCCTTGGTTTATGTGGGCACACGAAAAGAAAGTATACGCCTTTCTGACTGGCTTAATCAACAAGGCTTACCCTCCAGCCATTATCACGGGGGGCTGAGTTCGTCAGAAAAAGAAAAGCAGATGAAAGCTTGGATTCGAGGCGAAAAACGCAATATGATCGCTACCAACGCCTTTGGTATGGGTATCGACAAGGCTGATGTGCGCTTGGTTATTCATTATGACCTCCCCGAGAACATCGAAAACTACTACCAAGAGGTCGGGCGTGCGGGCCGCGATGGGCTTTCTGCCAGTGCAGTTCTGCTGCTCAGCAATAAAAGTCTTGAAATTCAAAAACAACGATTTGTCGACAGCATCCCCTCCTTTGAACAAATAAAAGAGATTTACCGTCGCCTGATGGCTTATTACCAGGTAGCCTTTGCGGAAGGCAAGGGGGAGGTATTTGGTTTTGATCTTCTGGATTTTACCCGGCGGTACGGCTTTGAACCCTTGCCTGTACTCCAAGCCCTTCAGTTCTTAGAACGATATGGCCTACTGGCCTTATCCAATCAAAATGACCCTTTTGCTCAAATTCAGGTTATCGCTCCTCGGGATAAGGTTTTGGAATTCCTGAAACAATCTCCTTTTATGGAGCCGCTTTTCTCTCAATTACTCCGGGTATATGGAGGGATTCTAGACCGACCGACCAAAGTCAATATGTATTTGTTGGCCCGTAAACTGAAAACCCGAACCGGTTTACTGGAAGAAAAGTTGGAATTTGCTGAAACCCAGGGTATGATCACCTACTCTCCTCCTAACCTACATATGAGCATTACGCTATTAGAAGCAAGAGAAGATGATATGAGCCTGTCCAGGGTCAAAAAAGAACTCAAGACCTTTCGATCAATGAAATCGCGACGATTAGAACCCATGCAGCGCTATGCGCAACTCGATAAGGGCTGTCGTATGCATTTCATCTTGCAGTACTTTTCGGAAGAGCACAAAGCCTGTGGCCGCTGCGATCTCTGCGTTGAACGAAGAATAGATCCTCCTTTTGAACGGGCTTTTCGGCGTTGGATGCTCCGCGAATTACAACAAGAAGCGCGTGGCTCTCGTGCCTGGCTCACTCATCTGGCCCAGATTCAACTCAAGGGCGATTCAAAAGAGCTGGGAGACCTACCCGACATTATTCATCTACCGGAACTTTTCTTGAAGCAGGTAAAATACATGCTTGATCATTCCTTTATTGGGATGCAAACCGATATGACCTATCATATTAAAGAAGAAGGCCTCCGCTTTCTAACTCAAGAGAACCAATAAGCCAGCAGAAATCAGGATATTTGCCGGCGATGACAAAAGAGAAAGAAAACCTCCGCATTGTATATATGGGCACGCCTGAGTTTGCCGTGGCCGGACTCGAAGCGCTTCTAGAGCAAAACTTCCAAGTGGTTGGAGTGGTTACCGCCCCTGACCGTCCTTCGGGACGAGGCAGAAAGCTTCAGTCTTCCGCAGTGAAAAAGTACGCCCTAGAAAAAGGCATTCCTGTACTTCAACCCCTGAAATTAAGAGACGAAGGGTTTTTAACGGAACTCGCAGCGCTTGAAGCGGATCTCCAAGTTATCGTTGCCTTCAGAATGCTCCCCAAGGTCGTATGGGATATGCCTCCCCTGGGCACTTTCAACTTACACGCATCCCTCTTGCCCCAATACAGAGGTGCTGCTCCGATTAATTGGGCCTTGATTAATGGAGAAACAGAAAGCGGAGTAACCACTTTCTTTATTGACGAAAAAATTGATACCGGTGCCATCCTTCTTCAGGAACGCTGTTCCATCCTTCCAGAAGAAAATGCCGGTCAACTCCACGATAAATTAATGGCCTTGGGCGCCTCGCTCATCGTCAAGACCGTTGAACTCATTGCAGAAGGAAAAGCACAGGCCGTTGTTCAGGAAGAATCCGATCAGCTCAAAGAGGCTCCCAAGATTCACAAAGAAACCTGTGAGATTGACTGGAGTCAATCGTTGGAGCAACTTCATAATTTTACCAGAGGCCTAAGTCCCTACCCGGCTGCCTGGACAACATTATATTGGAAGAATGGTCAAGGAACCCAAGCCCTGGGTCCTGTAAAGATTCTTCAACTCGATTCAAACCCCTCTGCGCCTGAATCGACAGAAAAGGGGCAGACGGATCGAGAGAAGGGTCTGGCTGTTTTACAAATCGGTAAGCAAATCTGGATTAAACACCCGGAGGGCTGGTTGCGCATTTTAGAAATGCAAATACCCGGAAAAAGAAAGATGTTGGTCCAAGATTTACTCAATGGCTGGCAGCTCGAAGAGGGTACTTGGGTAGAATAAGGCTGAGCCTAGACTGGCTCTAGGCTGGGCGAAATTTGGTTAAAAACTCCTTCCTTTATCAACAAAGGGTTCAAGTTATCAACAAAAACCCCGATTTCCCGCGTCTACACTTGCGTCGGAGCGTTTTCCATCTAAATTTGTTTGAAGTA
>CAZLGZ010000239.1:0-3778 GCA_964558965.1 uncultured Flavobacteriaceae bacterium | reverse complement strand
CTCTACAACACCATTCATCTTTCTGACACCTTAGTGCAGAGATTGGACACGCTTATCATTTTTGGCAATAATCAGTTGCAATTTGACAAGATCGAGGTAGAAAAACTCAAGTGGGAAGATTCAAAAATTTCATTCCTGGAACTGGACACCCGTACGTTTAAGGAGCTTTTTGTAAAGCCCGATAAAATTGATGACTTGGGTAAACTAGCTAAGTCAGGTAGCCTACTGAAACTGGTTATTCACCTCAAACCCAATGAGGATATTCGGGAGCTGGATCTAATTGAAATTCAGAAACAGAACAAAAAGCTGGAAATCGAACTCAAGGAAGAGTAGATCTACCAATCCCCGTACTCGGCGGAGTTCTTTTTGGTTTCGTGCAGGGTGATGTGCAATTGCTGATCCTCCTTTAAATGTGGCTTGAGCAAGTCGTATATAATCTTGACAAAGTATTCGGTTGAGGGCATTATTCCTTCGAACTCAGGACACTCGATATTGAGGTTTTTGTGATCAAAGCGCTCTTCCACCTCGGTCTTGATGAGATCCCCTAGAACAGCCAAATCCATGATAAAGCCTGTATCTGGATCTACCTCACCGCGAATACGCACTTCGAGATCAAAATTGTGACCGTGGTAATGTGGGCTAAAGCACTTTCCGAAAACCTCGCGGTTCTTCTCTTCACTCCATGCCGGATTGAACAGGCGGTGGGCTGCGTTAAAGTGGGCTTTTCGACAAATAGTCGCTCTCATAATTCTCCTTCAAAAATACCGAGGCGCAAAGGTAATCGAATTTCGAAAAAAGTAGGCTTTATCCCTGGAAATCAATTCGCTTGTGAGCACCGTCGCAAAAAGGCTTGTTAGCCGATTCTCCACAACGACAGAGCGCTACAGGACCTTCCTTTTCTTCGGTTTCCCCATTGCGCACCAGACGGATGTTCCCTTTTACGAGTAAAGGGCCATTGGCCATGATTTCGATTTCTGTCGAGCTGTCCTCTTGGCTGGACTCTTCGCCTTTCCTGGTATACGTTAAAGCTGCTGAAGGGCAGCGGTCAATTTGCTTCATCAGTTCTTCCTCGGAAGCTCCCTCTGGCTGAATCCAGGGTTTCTCCGTGGGTTTGTAAACTCCCGGAAGGGTTTTTACACAGATTTCGGAATGGATGCATTTGGCGGGTTTCCAATGAATGGTCAGGTCGCCTTTGGTGTAGTCTTTGACAATGTCAGCCATGTGGTGGTTTTCCTCTAAGATACATTAAAACCGGGAGCCAGGATTCTGGCCCAGTCTGGGTGTCTTTTGAGGTAAGCCGCGACAAAAGGGCAGAGCGGAACCAATTGCTTCTCTTGGGCTTCGATATCTTTTAAAGCCGCTTCCACCAGGGTTTTTCCTATACCTCTACCCTCCAATACCTGAGGTACCTCGGTATGGGTTAAGTAGATTTTATTTTTGGTAACCAGGTAATCGATCTTGACCAGATGACCTTCCACCTCCGCTTGATAGCGCTTGTTTTCTGCATTGTTGGTTACTGTGATTCCCATTACTTTTGGACTGTTAGAATTGGATCCTTAAAATTACTCCATGCTGCCCAACCCAAGCGTTAATTCCATCCAAAAATTCAAGCTGCAAAACAGCCTCGGTACAGAAGTTGAAATCCTCAATTTAGGTGCCATATTGCACTCTTGGAAGATTCGACTAGAGGGCGGTACAGAGCGTGACATCATCATCGGACCTGACCAGACCTCCGACTATCTCAAAGTATTCGAAAGCGTACCCTACTACTTTGGTGCTACCGTGGGGCGCTATGCCGGACGAATTCGCGAAGGTTTTCAACTAAACGGCGAATACTTCCCCTTGGAGTCCAATGAACAGGGCGTGCATTTGCACGGGGGCCCTGCGGGCATTGACCGCAAGCTCTGGGACCTGGATGAAGAAGCTTCCGACTTACCCCATTCTGTGGTTCTTTACACCCGCTCCGAAGCTGGGGAAGGTGGTTATCCGGGAGCTTTGGATATTGAAGCCCGTTACTGCCTGCAGGACGATGACTCTTTGGAATTGGAATACCGTGCGGTTTCTAATACTGATACCGTACTGAATCTGACCAACCACGTCTACTTCAACCTCGACGGGAACCCCCTCACCCAGCAGTCCCTTCAATTGGCTTCAGCCCGTTGTTTGGAAACAAACCCCTACCTGTTACCTACTGGTCGTTTTACCCCCTTGGAAGATGATGTGAAGGACTTTAGAAAACAGAAAAACCTGGAAGCACTACCCTCTTACAATGGACTGGATCACTGTTTTTTACTCGATCAAATCAGTGCCGGAGAACCAGCGATTCGCTACCAATCCGCAAAGGGGGACCTGACCTTGGAAGGCTGGAGCAACCAAGCGGCTGTGGTGGTTTTTGCCCCTAAACACTTAGAGGTCGATATTGACTTAAAAGAACAGCAAGTTCCTTTTCCGTCGATTTGCTTTGAGTTCCAAAACCTTCCGGATGCCCCGAATTTTCCACAGTTCCCTAGTGCCGAATTAAAAGCAGGAGAGGTCTACCGTCATCAATCCAAATTTCAACTGCTTCGTCGATAGCCGTATCTTTGCAAGGCCAAAATCGACTGCGCGAAGACCTCTATGCATTACCCGGAATTTGCTGAAAAATGCACGGCTTTCTTAGAAGCCGAAAGGCCCTTTGTTTTTCTGATTGATTTTGAAAAAGAGAACTGGCACCTTTTTTCTCAAAAAGAGGCCACGGAGGCCGGTTTGTTTTACAATATCAAAGGCACCACCAATGCCACCCCTCCGGCCGACGCTCACGCCATAGGTGTCCACCTAGAGATCGACTCCGAGATCAAAACGGAGCTACTGCAGCGTTACCAAAAAGCCTTCGAAGGAGTCACCAAAGAAATCAATTGGGGAAACTCCTTTCTGCTCAACCTCACCTTTCCCGTGGAGGTCGATCTTCAAGGGCGATTGGAACAGGTGTTCTGGCAGAGCAAGGCGCCCTTTAAACTCTATTGGAAAGACCGCTTTACAGTTTTTTCGCCCGAATCCTTTATTCGAATTCATAACCAAGAGGTAGAAACCTTCCCCATGAAAGGAACGCGATCCGCCCATTCTAAGGAAGCAGCGGATGAACTATTGGCCGACTACAAGGAGCAAGCGGAACACGCCACCATTGTTGATCTTCTGCGCAACGACCTCTCACAGTTTGCCCAAAAGGTCCGGGTAGAAAAGTACCGCTACCTGGAAGAGATCAAGCGTCCCCAAGGCGGACTCTGGCAAACCAGCAGCCACATCAAGGCCGAGCTCCCCCAGGATTGGAAAATCCACTTTGGGGATTACCTGAACCGTCTGCTCCCGGCCGGATCCGTTTCGGGTGCACCCAAACCCCAAACCCTCGAAATCATTCGCCGCGAAGAGGGGCAAAAGCGGGGCTTTTACACAGGAGTTTTTGGACTGTATGACGGAAAAACAATCGAAAGTGCAGTAGCTATTCGCTATATAGAAAACCAAAACAATAGGCTATATTACCGTGCCGGTGGGGGCATAACCCACCTGAGTCAATGTGAACACGAATTCGATGAGCTTCTCCAAAAAGTCTACATTCCCACTCTTTGAAAGTCTGGCCCTGGAGAATGGACAGATCAAGAACCTCAACTGGCACCAATGGCGCTTTGAGCAGAGCTACCGCGCCCTCTACGGGAACCCTCCCCCTTATCGTCTATCGACGGCTTTAAGGGGAATTCACTTTCCTCCTGCAGGGCAACGCTATACATTACGAATTCGCTATGGG
>CAZLGZ010000238.1:0-3781 GCA_964558965.1 uncultured Flavobacteriaceae bacterium | reverse complement strand
ACGGTTTTGATGTTCTTCCTCGGGTTTAGAAACGCCCTTTTCGTTGGATTTGCCATCCCCATGTCGATGTTCATGTCTTTTATGATTCTTTCGGCTTTAGGATATACAATGAATACCATGATCCTCTTCGGATTGATTATGGGTCTGGGAATGCTCGTCGATAACGGGGTAGTAGTTGTCGAAAACGTCTACCGTCTGATGGAGCAGGAAGGAATGTCTCGTGTTGAAGCGGCCAAAAAAGGGATCGGAGAGATTGCCTTCCCGATTATCATTTCGACTTTCATAACCGTAGCGGCCTTTGTTCCCCTAGGTTTGTGGCCAGGAATCATGGGGCAGTTTATGATTTACTTCCCGATTACCCTTTCGGTCGTACTCGGTTCGTCCTTATTCGTGGCCATCTTCATGAACTCCATGTTGGTGTCAAAATTCATGGTGGTGGGCGAAGAGGCCATGAGCATGAAAGCTTTGATCAGCCTTACCGCAATCTTTGTCCCAATCGGAGTATTCATCCTGATTTTTGGTGGCTCAGTACGCGGATTGGGTACCTTGATGATCGTGGTAGCAGCCATGTTCTGGATCTACCGATTCGTTCTACGTGGCTTGGCCATTTGGTTTCAAACCAAGGTGCTTACCCGATTCGAGAACTTCTACGAAGGCGTCCTTAAGGTGGCGCTGCGAGGTAAAAATGTCTACGCCTACTTTGGAGTGACGGTGTTGATGTTGATTGCCGCCTTTATGGCCTTTGGATCCTCTTTGGGATCAGGGCGAACCAAGGTGGAGTTCTTCCCGGACAACACCCCTAAAGAAATCTATGTCTACATCGAATACCCTCAGGGAACGGATATCGAAAAGACGAACGAGATTACTTTGGCCATTGAAGAACAGGTGTATAGCATCATCAATGGTGATAAATACGAAGGGAAAGAAGAAAACATCCTGGTCGAATCCAGTGTTTCTCAGGTCGGAAAAGGAGCAGAAAACCCCTTTACTGAAGGGGGTTCAGCCGCAGAAATGCCCCACCGAGGAAAGATCACGATCTCGATGAGGGAGTTTAAGTTTAGAGAAGGCTTGGATTCTGAGGCCCTGAGAGGGGAAATTCAGGAAGGAGTCAAGGACAGATACCCCGGCGTAGCGATCTCGGTTGAGAAAGACTATGTTGGTCCTCCAGCCGGATACCCGATTAACGTCGAAATCGAAGGCCAGAATTACGATACCCTTATCGCCGTGGCGGAGCGTATGCGTGAATTCATCAATACCAAGAATATCGCCGGTATTGAGGAGCTGAAGATCGATGTGAACAAGGGCAAGCCTGGTATGCAGGTGATCGTCGATCGCCAAAAAGCCGGTGAATTGGGGGTTGCCGTCGGACAGGTTGGCCAGCAGCTCCGACGTTCTTTGTTCGGTGATAAGGCAGGGATTTACAAGAAAGACGGAGATGATTACAATATCAATGTTCGTTTTGAAGAAGATCTGCGTTACAACACCAGTGCCCTGTTTGATCAGCGTATCATCTTCCGCGATCCCTCCAATGGACAAATCAAAGAGATTCCTGTTTCGGCAGTGGCTTCACAGCGCAACACCTCTTCCTTTAGTGCGATTAAACACAAAGACGGAAAGCGTGTCGTGACGGTTTACTCCGCCTTAAAGCCAGGCTTTACGGATGCGGGTTCCATTGTGGCTAAGATTCAAACCGAAATGGAAGAGTTTGTCGGATTGCCCGATGGAGTAAAAATTGACTATACCGGTCAAATTGAAGAGCAGAACAAGCAGATGGAATTCTTGGTTGGAGCCTTCTTCACCGGTCTCGGCTTGATTATGTTGATCTTGGTTTTCCAGTTTGGAAGTATTTCGAAACCAACCATCATCATGTTGGCGATCTTCCTCAGCTTTATCGGAGTCTTTGGCGGATTGATGGCCACCGGGTGGCCGTTTGTGATCATGATGACCATGATGGGAATTATCTCCCTAGCGGGAATTGTGGTAAACAACGGTGTAGTACTCTTGGATTATACGCAGATCCTGATCGACCGGAAGAAGCTGGAACTCGGTTTACCAGATGAGGTGTTATTGACCCGTGAAGAGGTGACCGAAGTGATTGTAAGAGGAGGAAAGGCTCGTTTGCGTCCGGTTATCCTAACAGCGATCACCACAGTGTTGGGCTTGATCCCCTTGGCCATCGGTCTGAATATCAACTTTATGACCTTGTTTTCGGATTTCGATGCCCAGATTTATATGGGTGGAGATAACGTAATCTTCTGGGGTCCATTGGCTTGGACCGTCATTTTTGGATTGATCGTAGCGACTTTCTTGACCCTGATCATCGTTCCGGTTCTTTTCAATATCGTGTACCGTTTGAAGATTAGAATGCGCGGAGGAAGAAAACAACAGAAAGCAGAGCGGGAAGAGTTGGGTCTGGTAGCCTAGGCTCTGAAGTAAGACTTTTTGGAATAACAAAAAGCCCCTGGATTTCCTTTATTGGAAGCAGGGGCTTTTCGTATTAAACACTCACTCATTTACTCAACGTAAACAAGCTCCGATTTATTCCATTTTTTAACATTTTTTATGATATTTTTTTCGAATTCGACCTCGGTAAGGGTTCCTTCGGACCAAAACATCCAACGTCCTTGCTTGACACCTTCATCATAACGCCCTACAGCGATCTTCTTTCCGGTCTCATCGTATTGTAGCCACTGACCGTGGGGTTTGCCGTTGAGCAAATACCCGGTTTGGGCCACTTGCCCATTTGCGTGGTAAACTGTTTTTTCTACAAGTTTCCCGACTTTTTCTATTTTACTTTCTGCCTCTTGTCCGTAAGCCACTAGGCCCAGGCTGAGGAATGCTATGAGGATGATCTTTTTCATTATTTCGGGTATTTTAACATCAAGTTGACTCAAAGGTAACAATTTATGCGCAAATAGTTTACAATCGCATAACATTAAATTTACAATAGAAAATTAAAAGCCACATAACCAGCAACTTAACTTTTAAGTTTTCGACAAGATGCACTCTGGTTTGACCCCTTGACCTTCTACTTACTACCTTTGTGCTTTAATTTTTTGCACATGTATCGCACGCATAATTGCGGAGAAGTAAGGGCTTCTCATCAAGGTCAGGAAGTACAATTGAGCGGTTGGGTTCACAAGGTCAGAGACAAGGGATTTGTCGTCTGGATCGATTTGCGTGATCGCTACGGAATTACCCAATTGGTTTTTGATCAGGATCGCAGCCCTGCGGAGGTGTTGGAACAGGCCAAACAGTTAGGCCGTGAAACCGTGATTCGGGTGCATGGAGAGGTGATCGAGCGCGCTTCCAAAAACCCCAATATTCCAACCGGGGAAGTGGAGGTTTTGGTACGCGAGTTGCAGGTGCTGAATCCTGCCGAACTCCCTCCCTTTACTATCGAAGACGAAACGGATGGTGGAGATGAGCTTCGCATGAAGTACCGCTATCTCGATATCCGCCGTAACCCGGTCAAAGAAAAACTACTCTTCCGCCACAAAGTGGCCATGGAAGTCCGAAACTACCTGTCGGCCGAAGACTTTGTCGAGGTAGAAACGCCTTATTTAATCAAGTCTACTCCTGAAGGGGCTCGTGATTTTGTGGTACCTAGCCGAATGAATGCCGGGCAGTTTTACGCCTTGCCACAATCTCCGCAAACCTTCAAGCAGTTGCTGATGGTCGGTGGGTTGGACAAGTACTTCCAAATCGTGAAGTGCTTTAGAGATGAAGATTTACGCGCAGACCGCCAACCGGAGTTTACCCAGATTGACTGCGAAATGTC
>CAZLGZ010000237.1:0-3840 GCA_964558965.1 uncultured Flavobacteriaceae bacterium | reverse complement strand
CAGCCGCAATAACAGCCGATCCTTCAACACATGACGGCCGCTTGACCCAAGCCGCCCCCTTGGACGAGGTCAGTTACGAGGCTTCCACCTATCAGGCCTTTTGGTTCAAGCCCTACAACTTGGCAGTGATCAAAGGGATCGTCAAGGCGTATCCGGTAAAATCACCGCTAGATAACCCTGGTTTTTTTGATAAAACAACCTATGCCCTTGGAGGGCAGGACATCACCTTGAACGATATTGAGCACAAAATGCTACGCGCTGTGTTTCCAGAGGAAGCCCGCTTTCACTTTGTACTGGTGTGTGCAGGGCTTGGATGCCCGCCAATCATTAGTTCTGCTTATACGCCGACTGCACTGGAAGGGCAGTTGCAAACCCAAACCGAATTGGCTTTGAACAACCCTGATTTTATTCGGGTAAAAGGAAAGAAGGTCTACCTCTCACAGATCTTTGAGTGGTACAAAGGAGACTTTACCCAGGGTGGAAAGAGCCTGATCGATTACGTCAATCAATTCAGAAAAGAACAACTCAATCCAAAGTCCAAAGTGGGGTACTACCCCTACAACTGGGCGCTAAACGAAAACAACGAATAAACACAACCATGAAAAAGAAAATTTTAGGAGCCCTTGCGGGGGTATTCATTGCCGGTGCGGCATTTGCACAAGATGGAGGGAGTAACATCCAAAACCTAACCCCGTCTAAATTGATCGGTAAAGGACAGTGGGACATTAAATGGTTCAACAACATCTACACCGAAACCGAGAACACCTTTGACGGAGAGATCCCCCGAAACACCTTCTTCACCTCAACCCTTGATATTTTTACTGGAGTAGGAGAGAACCGGAGAGTCAATATCGGTTTATTGTTGGAGTTGCGTTCCAATACCGTAGGGGGTGGAGGCGTCTTTGACTTTTTGTCTTTTGCCAATGAGGACGGTGTTTCTCGAGCCGGTTTAACCTCTATCGCACCTGCCATTAAGTTCACTCCTTTTGCCGACGTCAATAACTTCTCGATCCAGAGTGCTTTCTTTATTCCATTGGGTGGAACCGAAACGGTGGATGGTGTCTTTTTGGATCAGAATGGATTCACCTGGCAAAACCGCTTTTTCTACGATTACTCTTTTGCAGAAGGAAAGTGGCAACTCTTTTCTGAGCTGAATACAGAATGGAATTTCGGTCCGGCTGAAGACAGTTTTGCGAACAACAGCTTGCGTTTGATCCCGGGAGTCTTCTTGAGTTATTTCCCCAGTTCGAAGTTCACGGTATTGGGCTTATTACAGCACATTCATTTGGTGAATTTGGGAGGGACTGACTTCTCTCAGGACCTGACAGCTTACGGTGGGGGAGTAAAGTATCAACTTACACCAGCGCTTAACGTTGAAGCCTTGTACACCAATTTCTTCCGTGGAAACGATACTGGTCTGGGTCAGACGTACAATATTGGATTGCGCGCCGTATTTTAGGAGGGCCAACTAAAGGCCTATGCGCAACCATTTTCTCGTTCTTTTATGCTGCTTGATGGCAGGCCTCAGTATGGGGCAAGGACGAATAGTGACTGAAGTCAAGCTTCAGGGAAACAAACGCACTAAGGCTTCTTTTCTTTATAAGATCATCCAGCTCAAGGCTGGCGAGCCCTTGGACTCGGCGGTGATTGACGAAGATATTTATCGGCTAAAGCGCTTGCCTTCGGTCTCGCACGCCTATGTGCAAATTCATCCGACGGGGGTGGAAGGAAGCGTTAAGGTTGTCTATGGAATAGAAGAAAACTTCACCCTGATTCCCTTTGCAAGTGTGTACACGACGAACCGGGAAGAGTTCGCTTACCGCATTGGCTTGCAGGAATTCAATTTGGGCGGCTATAACATCACCCTTGGGGGATTTTACCAGCGCGATATTTTTGATTCCTACGGAGCCCATGTACGGGCGCCCAATATCTTTGGTCGGCGTTGGGGCCTGGCCTTTAGTTATCAGGACCTCACCACAGAGGAACCTGTCTTTTTGCAGGAAGGGACGGCCGACTACCGCTACAACAACGAATCTGTGGAGCTCTTGGGGCTCTACCAATTGAATTTCAAGAACCGTTTTGAGTTTGGGTTTAATCTCTTTACTGAGGATTATCAATACCTGAGTGGGGCTACGGCGCCGGAGGTGCCTCAGGATCTCACCGTTAATAAGCACCTGATCAAACTGCTGTACAATTACGACGGTATTCAGTACTACTACCACTACCTCTGGGGCTTTAAGAGTTCCCTGAACGTGCAGTATGTCAATAGTAAGGACGAGCGCTTGCCTGCTTTTTGGATCGGCTTTAATGACTTCGTTTACTACAAGCGGGTGGGTAAAAGGGGCAATTGGGCCAACCGGATGCGCCTGGGGATTTCCAGTAACCTGGACACGCCTTTTGCGCCCTTTGCGGTCGATAACAACCTGAATATTCGCGGGGTCGGAAACGCCATTGATCGTGGCACAGCGGCCATCGTAATCAATACCGAATACCGCCACACCCTAATCGATAAAGATTGGTTTGTCTTACAGAGCAACCTCTTTGTGGATGGCGGGTCCTGGCGTAATCCCGGAGGAGACCTCGGGGATTTTGGAGATAGCGAGAACCTTCGGGTTTATTCGGGGGTAGGATTGAGGTTTATTCACAAACGCATCTTCAACGCCATCTTCCGCATCGACTACGGGTATGGGCTTACTCCGGATTCCACCCAAGGCTTTGTTTTTGGGATTGGACAGTACTTCTAGGGCATAAAAAAAGGCCACCTGTCGCCAGGCAGCCTTTTTCATATAGCATAAAAAGAGGACTAGTTCAGATCGAAACGATCAGCATTCATCACTTTTGTCCAGGCACTTACAAAATCCCGAACAAACTTTTCGTTGTTGTCGTCTTGCGCGTAAAGCTCCGCGTAAGCACGTAAAATTGAATTTGATCCAAAGACCAGGTCAGCACGTGTTGCCGTCCAGACGAACTCGTCTGTGCTGCGCTCACGGATTTCGTACAGGTTCTCTCCGGCGGGGACCCACTTGTAGGCCATGTCTGTTAAGTTCACAAAGAAATCGTTGCTCAAGGCTCCTTCCTTATCGGTAAATACCCCGTGCTTGGTTCCTCCGTAGTTGGTTCCAATCACACGCATACCTCCAAGAAGTACGGTCATTTCTGGTGCAGTCAAGCCCATAAGCTGCGCACGATCCAATAGCATTTCTTCTGGAGTAGAAGAGTAGTCTTGCTTTTGGAAGTTTCTGAATCCATCAGCGAATGGCTCCAAGGGCTCAAAGGAATCAACGTCGGTCATCTCCGCCGTAGCATCTCCACGTCCTGGAGAGAAAGGAACACTGATGTTAATACCACCGGCTTGAGCCGCTTTTTCAACACCGATATTTCCAGCCAAAACAATGACGTCTGCTACACTGATTCCGAATTCAGAGGCGATGGGCTCGTAGACGGCAAGGACCTTCGATAGGCGTTCTGGCTCATTGGCAACCCAACTGTTCTGAGGGGCCAAGCGAATACGGGAACCATTGGCTCCTCCACGCATATCTGATCCGCGGTAAGTACGGGCACTATCCCAAGCGGTAGACACCATATCCGAAATACTTAGACCAGCCGCTTCGATTTTCGCTTTAACAGCGTCCACATCGTAGCTCGCGTTTCCTGCAGGAATAGGATCTTGCCAGATCAGGTCTTCCGCAGGAACATCAGGTCCGATGTAACGGGTTTTCGGTCCCATATCGCGGTGGGTCAATTTGAACCAGGCGCGGGCAAAGGTGTCCGAAAAATAAGCGTGATCTTCTTTGAACTTCAAGCAGATTTCGCGGTAAGCCGGGTCCATTTTCATGGCCA
>CAZLGZ010000236.1:0-3935 GCA_964558965.1 uncultured Flavobacteriaceae bacterium | reverse complement strand
GTGTAGGTTCCCGGTGCAAGGTTCGAAATAGAGTAAGAAGTGTCATTTATTCCGCTATCCCAGCTATAGGTATAAGGAGATACTCCTCCTTCGACATTGACCATAGCAGAACCGTTTGCCGCACCCGTACAATCTACATCCTCTCCTGTAATCGAACAGCTGAGCGGATCAGGATTTTCATTATCACATCCCAGCAAGAAATTGAAATCGATCTTCCATCTTCTTTCATCTCCTTCAGGACCCATCCAAGCCCAGGTAGCAAAACCTACAGCATTGGCATCGGCCTGAAACAAGGCTCCTCCAGGGCCGTAAAAGCCTCCAAGGTGTGGTGTTGTTGGATCCAAGGGATCAGGGCGCTGAGAAATCTTTAGCGTTCCTTGTCCTGCACAATCTCCTCCCGTGGCCACCGCGTAGCTCAGGGTGTCATCAATTTCATAATAAGTCAAAAGTGAAGGATCGGCGCTGGTGCAACCCATCTCTTTGTACATACCCCCTTTGGCTTGCCATTCCGTCCAGTTGCTTTTTCCTTTTAAATAAACATAGACCTCAACAACACAGCTACCGTTCATGGTTGTCCCTGTGATGCGTGCAGTCCCGTCATCAAATTCTTCAAACTGCAGATTCGCATTGACCATGGAATCAAAGAAGGCTCCATTTGGAGTACCCCCTTGCCAGTAAAAATTGTAAGGGAGTTCCTCTCCTGTACCGCAATTAAAATCGGTACTCATCGCTACGCAATTCCGTACACTGTTTTGAGCGAAGGAAGTTGCAGAAACCAGAAATGAGATAATCAGTAAGGCCCTCTGGAAAGCCTTCAGAGTAGTTTTTTTCATACGAGTTCTTCTAGTTTGGTTGTTATTCCTTACTTTAATATAATCGCCTAATAACACAGACGATTGGAACCACCTGTAAATTCGAAGAACGTATACAAATCACCGACAAAACGATCGGTATTTACGCTGAAATTCAACACTTTAAAAATTCATCGATAAATTTTATCGACAAAAACAACCTCCTTACTCTCTTTCAAAATACACCCTTTCCACCGTCGCATAGCTGTACTCCAGATTCCCTTCCTCCCCGAAGTCCAGGCGCCCCGGTCCAGCCGTTTCCGCGACAAAATACATGCCGTCGGGAAGTTGATAATACGCGATTCGTTCGTCCGTCGAAAAATCACTCGGCTTGGCCTTAATCAGGGTGTACATATGGCCTGGTTCACCGGCAAAACGAATGTCTCCTGGGTTAATTAAGTGACACAATATCCCGGCAAATAAAATCGCCTTGGTATCGCAATCGCCAAAGCCGCAGGTGAGGATATTGGGAGTAGAAATGACCCCTCCATAGTACCAGTTGGGATCAATATCGTTGGGGATGGCATAGGGAATATCCTGAACGAAGGCCATCGCCAATCGAATACGGTTCATGCGGTTATCGACATAGTAGGTCCTCAGATAATCAATCATCCACTCGGCCAAGACCTGGGTGTATTCCCGGTAGGCATTTATCATCGCGCTTTTATCGACCATCACGGTATTCTTTTCGACCTTAAAAAGCCCTCTCGCCATAATCTGCTGGCGCCGTGCCCTCACCTCCGGTCGATCTGGATAGGGTTCGAACATGGATTTGGGAATACCAAACACCGCGATGTCCTCGTCAGTTTGCGCCTTGTCTAGCATCCAGCTGATGCGACAGAGCGCATTGCGGTGGTCCTTAAAAGTGTACTGAATATGATATTCGTTTCCTACCTCATCAATGGTGTAACGAACATGGTCATTGGCGGTGTAGTTGCGCTGGGCGTAGAGTCCAAAACTCAAGGCCATCAAGGCCCCAAAAAGGGAATACTTCATTCTGGCTAAGCATTTGCGTGAAGTAGTTCTACTCTATAAGTTTTGGATTGAATTGCGCGATTTAAATACCTAACGCAAAAACAGTTGAATTTAGTCCATTCACGAATAAAAAAAGGGCCGGAAAACCGACCCTTTTTTGAACTTATTTTAAATCGCTTAGCAGCTCATCCACTGCTCTTTTCAATTGGGGATCACTCTTCTTCGCTTTGGAATCCGGAAGCATTTCGACAATGATATCCGGTGTAGCCGGATTGTTCTCCATATTCATGCCCGATTCCTTGACAAACCATCCTCTAAAGGGCATACGAACAAAGGAACCATCGATTAAGCCCTGACCTCCTGTAGAGATTACCGCTCCGAAGGTCGGCGTACCTACCAATTTTCCGTGGCCCAAGGCCTTGTAGGCGTGCGAAAAGATTTCTGCATTCGAGTAGCTTCCTTCGTTGCACATGGCAATGGTTGGGACTTTTACTACCGGGAAGGGCAAACGCTCTCCGAATGGATAATTATTCTTGAACTGTCCGTGGTTCTTCAAATCGTCGGTCGCCCCACGAGGCACAGTATACGAGTGTTGACGTGTATTTAGTACAGCCATCACCATATCGGTGGTCCAACCTCCGCCGTTGTTGCGCACGTCGATGATCAATCCTTTTTTGCCGTAGGCACTAGCGGTTAACTCACGTTCAAAAACTTCAAAACTTGGCCAGTTCATTCCGCGAATGTGAATGTATCCTAGCTGGCCATTGGAGTACTGATCCGTCAATCTGCGTCTTTCTTCTACCCAGTCTTCATAGATAGCACTGCCCAGGCTGGCTGCAGGCTCAATAATGACCTCGCGCTTACCGGTACGGCTTTCGACCTCCAGCGAAACCAGATCGTTGCGGGTTTCGTCCATCAGCTTCCAGAAGTTGACCGAGGCATCTACTTTTTGACCGTTAACGGCTGTGATTTTATCTCCGACACGCAGCATACTTTCTTTGCGATCCGCGGGTGCCTGTCCGATTTTACGGGTGATCACAACGCCTCCGCGTTCCGGCTGCACTTCTACTCCAAGGTATCCTGTACGGTCCGCCTGAGTCTCTTCAGGATTGGAACCGTAAAGCCCCATATGACTAGCGTTCAATTGCCCGAGCATTTCGTTGACCATCGCTCTAAAATCCTGAGCTGTGCTGGCCTTAAGTATACGCTCACGGTACTTCTTACGCAATTGCTCCCAGTCCTGTCCGTGGAAGTTAGGATCGTAGAATCCTGCATTTAAGGCTCTCCATACTTCGTTCATGATCTGTTCGCGCTCGCTGATCTTATCGATGGTCATCGAAGCGGCAAACGGACGGGCTTCACTCTTCTTACTGCTAGTGTTAAAGACGGATAGGCGACCTCGAGAAACATTGTAGATTTTTGATCCTTTCTTATCCCATTCCAAGCCAAAGGAGCGGAAATTTCCGGAAAGTACACTGGCGTCACTTCCGTCCCATTTTATTTTCTTGAAGGCTCTGTCTCCGGTCCCCGTAATACGGCCTCCGTTGTTGGTGGTATAGTAGAAGAAATCTCCTTTTGGGCCGATCAACAAACTGCCTTCGTTTCCGTTCTCACTGGTTACCTGAACCAAACGGCGGTGGATATTGGCCAAATCAATAACGACTGGTTTGGCTCCACTTTTCTTGGCGTCCTTCTTGTCTTTTTTATCGCCTCCCTTTTTATCGGAAGCTGTTTCTTCAGCCAACTCGCGACCCAATCGGGTTTTTTCCCAATCGTCTTTTTTCAGCCACACAAACCAAACATCACTGTTCATGCTGTTTCGGTCCGAAATAAAGCCAAGCTTGCTCCCGTCAGGACTCCAAAAAGGACTGAAATCATTACGCGGGTGCATGCTGACATTTACCGGCTTACTGCTTCCATCAGCCTTATGAATAAAGATCTCCGAATTAAAATCCAGGTCTTGAGCCGAGTAGGCTAACCACTTACTGTCTGGGCTCCAACGCAAACCGGAAACCCCGGCCCAACCATCGATGATGGTCTTTTGGTTGCTGATTTTCCCTTTTTCATCAATGTCTGCTAGATCTACCTGACCACGTCCAATTTCGATAC
>CAZLGZ010000235.1:0-3936 GCA_964558965.1 uncultured Flavobacteriaceae bacterium | reverse complement strand
GCTTTCTCTACTGCTGTTGAGGCGGATGGAGCAAATGGCAACCCAACCCTTGCCAACTTTACCGCTGTTTCTTCTGTAAACGGTACAGCGCTTCAGTTCAAAAAAGCTTCTGGTGCTACTATCACTGGACTTTCTTTGAGCGGATACGCTACTTCTGTTGAATTGGCTAACCCAGATCAGGGATCTTTCGCCAATATTCAGATCGAAGGAGCTGATGCAGACCCACAAAATGCATACAACGCAGCTGCTACTGTAGACATCTCTACATTCAGCTGGGCAACGAACTAAGAGCGTTTAGTTTATCAATTCAAGGAACCCCGGTCATCTGGCCGGGGTTTTTGTTTTTTGTTAAAATTTGGGTCAAATCCTTGCGGTTCGTCGAAAAACGGCTCGAAAGCCCTAACCAGCTTATAATCAATTCGTAAAAAAATTTATATTTGTGGCACACTCTTTGTCACCCAATCTTATATGAAGAAACTCTACCTCGTACTTTTATTGGCTTGTTTTTCTACGCTGACTTATGCGCAGAATAACTCTATTGCCATGAACAGCAGTCGAGGGAAGGCTTCTACGGAAGAGATTCAAGACTTCAAACTCTTCCCTAACCCCGTGACAGACGGCAGAATCACCATCGAAACCCGAAACAACGCTCCCAAGAACATCTTGATTTTTGACGTTTTCGGGACCCAAGTGATGCAACAGAAACTGGTGGGTCGCGAACTCAACCTGAGCCGCCTGGACAAAGGGGTGTACATCTTGCGTGTCTTCGAGAACAACAAAACGGCTACGCGCAAGCTGATTATCCGCTAATTTTTCCCTTTTAGGACACCACACCTTTTGTGCTCTACACAGCGTGTTTTGAGCCCCTCACAACAATAAATAGGTCAAGGCCTGAAGTCTTTCTACTTTTAGTTTGCTTACCCAAATCAGACTGAATGAGAAAATTATACTTCCTTATTATTATGGCCTTACCTCTACTAACCTATGGGCAAGAAATCGCAAGTGCCGATCGCCCGATCAAGACCTCACCGAAGACTTTTAAGATGTATCCGAATCCCGCTTACGGGAATCAAGTGACTATTCGAACTTCCATCGTTGGAACGAAAGAAGTGAAGGTATTTGATGTCTTTGGCGAGATGGTAATGGCAGAAAACCTTCAAGGTCATACCCTGAACATTTCGAAACTACTTCCTGGTGTATATGTTTTACAAGTCAAAGAAAACGACACCACCATGACCCGCAAGCTGGTTGTGAAGTAGGTATTCCCCGAAAAGCTTTTCCGTAATTTTGAGGAGTGGAAGCCCTATCTCCCTCCCAAGTGTTTGGTATTTGTACCGAGGCCGATTTTTGGTCAGCCGTGCGGCATACTGTTGCATTCCAATACCACAACAATTCGGTTTATCGGGAATACTGTGTGCATCTGGGCTTTGACCCGAATCAGACTTTTGACCTGAACGATATTCCCTTTTTACCGATTGACTTTTTCAAATCCCGCGAGGTAAGCAGTCACCCGGGCCCTAACGAGCTTGAATTCCGCAGCAGTGGTACCACAGCGCAGCAGCGCAGTATACATCGCGTTGCCCAAGCCCAATACTACCAACAAAGTTTTATCAAGGCCTTTGAGCTCTTTTACGGAGACCCCAAAGAGCACTGCATTCTTGCCCTCCTGCCGAATTACCTGGAGCAGCAGCATTCATCTCTGGTGTATATGGTGGATCAGTTGTTGAACCTTTCCCAAAACCCCTTAGGAGGCTTCTTTTTAAGCGATTACGAGGAACTCCTGAACCGAATAGAACAAGCTCAAAAAAGTCAAACCCAAGTTCTCTTACTGGGGGTTTCTTATGCGTTACTGGACCTGGCGGAACAGTACCGTCCGGACCTTTCAGGGGTCACCGTCATGGAAACCGGGGGGATGAAAGGCCGACGAAAAGAAATGATCCGTAAAGAACTCCATGGCGAACTTCAGGAGGCGTTTAATTTGGAGGCCATCCACTCTGAATACGGAATGACTGAGCTCCTTTCTCAGAGCTACAGCCTGGGCAATGGAGTATTCAACAGTCCTCCCTGGAAAAAAATACTCATTCGGGATGCCGAGGATCCCCTCAGTCTAGCGACTAAAGGAAAAAGTGGAGGGATCAACGTCATCGATCTGGCCAATCAACATTCCTGCAGCTTTATCGCGACCCAGGATTTAGGCCGATGGCATACCGATGGCTTTGAGGTGCTGGGTCGATTTGACCATGCCGAAGTAAGGGGCTGCAACCTGATGGTCGCTGACTGATCGGCGTCTTATTCGACGATCAATACGTAATAATTCTTCTTTCCTCGTTGTAGCAAGACGTATTTGTCTGCGATCAGATCTTCCGCACTGATGGAGTAATCTTCTTTTACTTTGGTTTTATTAACCGAAATAGAATTCTGCTTGAGTTCTCGTCGGGCTTCCCCATTGGAACCTAAGAAGCCGGTTTCTGCAGCCAAAGCGGCTATCATATCGAGTCCAGCATTCAGCTTATCTCGGCTAATCACGGCCTGGGGCACTCCTTCGAAAACATCCAGGAAGGTTTCGGTGTCGAGCGCCTTGAGGCTTTCGGAAGTCGACTTTCCGAAGAGAATCTGACTCGCCTGCTGGGCATTTTCCAACTCTTGTTTTCCGTGAACCATGCGGGTGACTTCTTCGGCCAATCGCTTTTGCAGGGCGCGTTGGTGCGGAGCTTCCTGGTGAGCTTTTACCAGGTCTTCAATCTCGGTTTTACCCAAGAGGGTGAAAATTTTGATATAGCGTTCCGCATCTGCATCGGAAGTATTGAGCCAGTACTGGTAGAAACGATAAGGGGAAGTGCGCTTAGGGTCCAGCCAGATATTTCCGCTTTCTGTTTTTCCGAATTTGCTCCCATCGGCTTTGGTTATCAGCGGGCAGGTCAGGGCAAATCCCTTTCCGCCTCCGATGCGGCGAATCAGTTCAGTTCCCGTGGTAATATTTCCCCACTGATCGCTTCCCCCCATTTGAAGGGTGCAATCTAATTCCCGAAAGAGGTGCAAAAAGTCATAGCCTTGAACCAGTTGGTAGGTAAACTCCGTGAAGGACATTCCTTCCTGGGCTTCGGCGCTCAAGCGTTTCTTAACCGAGTCCTTGGCCATCATATAATTCACCGTAATGTGCTTGCCCACATCGCGGATAAAGGCCAAAAAGCTGAAGTCCTTCATCCAGTCGTAGTTGTTCACCAATTGAGCGGCATTGGGAACATCGCTATCAAAGTCCAAAAAGAGCGAAAGCTGTCTTTTGAGGGCGTCTTCGTTATGACGCAAAGTAGCCTCGTCCAAGAGGTTGCGTTCTGCAGACTTGCCTGAAGGATCTCCGATCATACCCGTCGCTCCACCAACGAGGGCTACAGGACGGTGTCCGGCTTCCTGAAAATGGCGTAGCATCATGATACTGACCAGGTGACCAATGTGCAGGGAATCAGCCGTGGGATCGATACCGACATAGGCCGAGCGCATTTCTTCGAGCAAATGCTCTTCAGTACCCGGCATACTATCGTGGATCATGCCTCTCCACGTCAATTCTTCTACAAAGTTTGCTTTCATTTTTCCAGCCTTTTGGATCGCAAATATAAATTACATTTGCGTATGGTTTTGGTTACCGGAGGAACAGGTTTATTGGGCTCTCATCTTCTCTTCTATTTGAGCCAGCAAACAACACCGCTAAGGGCCCTTTTTCGCCGCCCGGAGCGCCTCGAAAAAACCAAGGAATTCTTTCGCTTATTGGGTGATTCTGAGGGGGATCAGTTTAACAGAATCGAATGGGTACAGACCGACCTGTTGGATATTCCTGCACTGGAAGAAGCCGTCGCGGGTATTGAACAAGTTTACCACTGTGCGGGTATGGTCTCTTTTGACCCCGCCGACCGAAAGGCACTTTACCGCAACAATGTGCGC
>CAZLGZ010000234.1:0-3995 GCA_964558965.1 uncultured Flavobacteriaceae bacterium | reverse complement strand
TGCTCGTAGTTTCTTTTGAGGCGTTTCAAATCGGTTCCCGCTGTGGCCAAGGAACGACGGCCCTCCACCTGACGCGCGTCAAAGGTGAGACGGGTCGAACGCAAATCGTTTTGCTTCAGGGCCAGGTTACTTTCGCTGGCCAGGATTTGCTCGTAGAGGTTCATGTTTTCCAACTTCAGGATGATGTCTCCCTTTTTCACCATGGCGCCCTCTTCGATGAGTTTTTCGGCTACGCGGCCTCCTTCGTAGGCGTCCATATAAATTGTGCTGATGGGAGCAACGGTTCCGGTGATGGAGATGTAATCGTCAAACTCCCCTTGGGTCACCGTCGAAATGGTCAGGCGTTCGCGATCTGTGCGGTAGGTTGATCCTGCACTGTCAAAAAGCAGTTTCCACCCCAAGAAGACCAACAGCAGACCCCCGGCGATAAAGCCCAGGTGCTTGGGTTGAAAACCTTTCTTCTTTTCTATTTGTATGTCCATTTCTAATTGATGTTAAAAGTTGGTAATCCTTTGTAAAAATTCAGGGTACTGTGGTTCACCCGTGACCGCAGACGAGCCTGCAGGTCCTGATTTTGGGCGGTGATGTACAGGTTTTTGGCTCTTCCCAATTCAATGGCGTTGATCAGGCCTTTTTCGTAGCGCTTCTGTGCTACAGAGAAGGCTACTCGCTGAGACTCAACAGCCTTGGCCGTCTGTCCGGTTTCTACGCCCAGAGCACTGCGCTCTTGCACCAGTTGTTGTATGATTTGAAAGAGTTCTTGTTCAGTAATACGAGCGTTATTTTCGGCTCTTTCCAAAGCAATCTTTTGTTGCTTGATGCGGGAACGGTTGGCCCACCCACTGAAGACAGGAGCATTCAAAGAAAGCCCGACGAATTTAAAGGTGTTATCGCGCAGCTGATTGTTAAACGAGGCCGTCATCCCGGTTGAATCGGTGATGGTCTCAAAGTATCCCGTTCCTATGCCTCCATTTAAGGTAAGGGAAGGCATCAGCGCTCCTCGGGCTGAAGCCAATTGTTTCTTAGCAGCCTTTACCCGGTAGCCTTGAGCCTTAACAGAAGGCAGAAAGTCCAGTGCCTCGGCAAAGATGACCTCGGTTTCGTTTGGCATTTCGGACTGTACCTCATCGCCAAACTCTGGGCGTAAATCAATGGAGGTTTGCCCTTCCAGGTTCATCGCTTGGATTAGTGCCAACTCTGCAGCCTGCAAGCGGTTTTGGTTTTGGGTCAAGGTCAATTGGTCTGCCAGCAGCAAGGACTCCGCCTCATAGAGATCGGCTTTAGCCATCACCCCGACTTCGACTTGCTTGGTGACCAGGGCAAAGTTTTTTTCTGAAATCTCGACCTGCTCCTCCGCGATATCGACAAGGCCCTCGATAAAAAGGATGTCGTAATAAGCCGACATGACGCGGAAGGCCAAGAGGTACTTTTGTTGGGCGGCGTCTTCTCGAGCAGCTCTGTGCAGGTATTTGGCTGCTTTAAGGTTGTTGATTTTCTGAAATCCCTGAAACAAGTCCAGTGATGACTGAAGCGAAAAGTTGCTCGAGAAGAACTCGGTATTGACAAAGCTGTTGTCTTCCGGGTTAATCGAACGCCCAAAGTTGATGGAATAATCCGCAAACCCATTGATGATGGGTAGCATATTACGAACCGCCTGGCGCTGGGTTTCTTGGTTGGATTCAGCGGTAAGCTCAAAATCACGCAACTGCAGGTTGTTTTCTACCGCAAAGGCAATGCACTCTTGCAAGGTCCAGGCCTTTTGGGCAGCCAGGTTGGTTGTCAGCAGAAGCGTAACGATGTAGACCAGACGTTTCATATGGGATTATTCCGTTTTGCTTATTCCTTTGCCATTCCTGTGCCACGAAATCAAGTGCTTGTTTTTCAGTTATTTACAAAATAAGAGCCCGTGCCAAAAAAGAAAAACTGTCCATTTTTTTGACAGCCCCTGTCCAAATTCTTGACATTTCGCCTGATCGAGTGCCCCGCAATTTGTAGCTTTATCCAAAGCGAAATCCGGATGATTGAAGCCAAAATTCTGATCGTTGATGACAACACCAGTGTACTGAGTGCGCTGGATATTCTATTGCAGTTTGAGTTTTCGGAGGTCAACACCCTCTCGAACCCCAACCAGCTCAGTTCTTATAAGGACCTGGATCAGATCGACATCATCCTGCTCGATATGAATTTTACGGCCACCATCAATACCGGGAATGAGGGGCTATTTTGGCTGAAAGAAATCAAGAAGAAATCTCCAGACACCTCAGTGATCATGATGACCGCCTTCGGTGAAGTAGATTTGGCGGTGCGTGCGCTCAAGGAAGGAGCCTCCGATTTTATACTGAAGCCCTGGAACAACGAAAGGCTCTTGACCACGGTAAAGTCCGCCTATGATTTGCGCCAGTCCAAATTGCAAATCCACCAGCTCAAAAAGAAAGAGGTGCGTCTAAAGCAGGTGATTAATGAAGACAACTACAACATCATCGGGGAATCGGAAGCTTTACAACAAGTTCTCAAGCTGGTACGCAAAGTGGCCAAGACCGATGTGAATGTCTTGATCACGGGCGAAAACGGGACCGGAAAGGAACTCATCGCTCGCGAGATTCACCGCCTTTCTCCCCGGAAGGAAGAGGTCTTTGTGGGGGTCGATCTGGGCTCCATTGCCGAGAACCTCTTCGAGAGTGAACTCTTTGGGCACAACAAAGGCGCCTTTACCGATGCCAAGGAAGACCGCACCGGTAAATTCGAAGCGGCCCATCAGGGTTCTTTGTTTATGGATGAAATCGGAAACCTGTCTTTGCCGACCCAGGCCAAACTACTGACGGCCATCCAGAAAAAATCCATTGTGCGCGTAGGTTCCAACAAACCCATTGATGTGGATATTCGGTTGATCTGCGCGACCAACAGCAACTTGGAGAAAATGGTGGAAGAAGGTCTTTTCCGCGAAGATTTGCTCTACCGCATCAATACCATCCACGTGGAGGTGCCTCCCTTGCGGGAGCGCAAAGGCGATATCGTTTTGCTGGCTGATTTTTTCCTCAAGCGTTTTGCCAAGAAATACGACAAACCCGGGCTGCGCCTGAATAAAATGTCTCAGGACAAGTTGGTTACCTACCCCTGGCCGGGGAATATTCGGGAGATGCAGCACACCATGGAGCGCGCCGTCATTCTCTGTGAAGAAGATGTACTCGGGGCAGATGATTTCCTCCTGACCAATAAGGGAAAAGAAAGCCAAGAGAAAGCGATCAAAACCTTGGAAGAGATGGAAAAGGAAATGATCAACCGGGCATTGGACGAGCACCAAGGGAACTACAGTGCAGCCGCCGAACAGCTGGGCGTATCTCGCCAGACCTTGTACAACAAAATGAAACGCATTTCTAAAGATGGCCAGTAGAAACTTTTACCTCCAACTGATTGCTCGGGTCCTGATCCTGTTTTTGACCGCGCTGGGCTTGGCCTTTTCGATCGTGTACAAGGAGTATGTGCTGACGACAATAGCCAGCTTACTACTCATCGCTCAGGTGGTGGGCTTAATTCGCTTTATCAACAGCACCAACCGCAAGATTGCCTACTTCTTTGATGCCATCAAAAACGAAGACTTTACCCTTCGCTTTCCGGAAAAGGTCGAAATCAAATCCTTTAAGGAACTCAACCAAAGCCTGAACCGGGTGAATGGGCTGATTCAGGAAGTGCACATCGAACTGCAGGTACGCGAGAACTACTACCAGGAAATCCTCAAACAGGCGCGTATTGGGATCATGACCTATAACGAAAAAGGGCATGTGCTTTACCGCAACCCCACCATCGAAAAACTACTGAATTATACGCCCCTGAACCACATCAAGCAGTTGAAACAGGTTGATCCATCCCTCTATGAGATCTTTTCGCCCTTTGATTCCTTTCAACGCAAGTTGGTGCAATTGACCAATGAGCGGGAGCACAAACAGTTGGCCATTAAGTCGACCGAGCTTACTCTCAACAAAGAACCCCTTTTACTG
>CAZLGZ010000233.1:0-3999 GCA_964558965.1 uncultured Flavobacteriaceae bacterium | reverse complement strand
GTGGTGACCAATCGAGCAGGTTGCGCAGAAACAAAAACCATCGTCGTCGAAGAAATCATTGTTCCACGTATCAGTCTGGTGAGAAGCGATCACCGAGAGATTCAAATCGAAGTGGCTGAAGCGGGAGATTTTGAATACAGTATCGACGGTTTCAACTTCCAGGATGCTCCCAACTTCCCCGATCAGGTGGGAGGCCCTTATCTTCTTGTCGTTCGAGAGAAGAACGGTTGTGGAGATTCCCGTTTGAACTACAACCACCTGGTCATTCCGCGTTTCTTTACTCCGAACGGCGATACCCAAAACCAGGAATTCACCATAGAAGGAGCTGCAGGTCTAAGCCAGTTCAGGCTCCGTATTTATGACCGAATGGGGCAACTTGTCTTTGAGACCGGCGACCCCGGTATTCGTTGGTCCGGATTGAGAGACGGACGCCCCTTGCCCTCCTCAGACTACTGGTACGTCCTACGGGCCGATGATCAGGTCTTGCGCGGTCATTTCACATTGAAGCGTTAAAGGAGACACGCTAAATGAATTACTTTGCTATTTTTACCTTAGAAAGTGGCGTAATATGGCTCAATACATCGAGCGGTATCAAAGAAGGAGATTGATAACCTCTTACTTTTCCGTAGTGCTCAGTATTTCTTTAGTGCTCTTCTTAATGGGCATTCTCGGCTTGTTGGTATTCAATGCCAAGAAGTTGGCCGACCACTTTAAAGAACAGATCACCCTCACCATTTTCCTAAAAGACGACGCCAAAGAAGTCGAAGTCAACCAACTGCAGAAGAGTTTTGCTTTGGCGGACTACGTCAAATCGGCGCGTTACATCCCGAAAGAAGAAGCGGCAGAAGAATACAGTGAAGACATCGGCGAGAACTTCGTGGAGTTCCTCGGATTCAATCCGCTGAAGAACGCCATTGACCTGAATTTGCAAGCGGATTTCGTCTCTCCGGTTCAAATAGAAGAGATTGCAAATACCATAAGTACCAAAACCTACGTTGATGAAGTGAGTTACGACAAGCCCCTGATCGAACTTTTGAACAGCAATGTTAGCCGCTTAAGTCTTTGGATACTAGTTGCTAGCGCAATTTTTACACTGATTTCAGTCCTGCTGATCAATAGCTCTATCCGTTTGTCGATTTACTCAAAACGATTTATCATCAAAACCATGCAGATGGTTGGAGCAACTAAAAAATTCATACGTAAGCCATTTATCGTCACCAATGTCAAGTTGGGTATGCTGGGCGCTTTACTCGCGCTCATCGCCCTATCTGTGACCTTGTTTTACCTCGATCAGAGCTTTCCAGAATTGCAGTTGTTCGATGACGCCATTCCTCTTTTGGTCTTATTTGCTGCAATTTTTGGGTTGGGTATTGCGATCTCCTATATCAGTACGCATTACGCGACTCAGCGGTTCTTAAACCTAAGAACAGACCGCCTGTATTAATTAGACAAAGTCAATTTAGATGAGTAAAAATCAGAAACAGCCAACCAAAAACAATTCGCTCTTTGTAATGGAGCGCCGCAACTACCAAATTCTTTTTGTGGGCTTGGCTTTTCTCGTTTTAGGGTTCATCTTGATGAGCGGAGGAGGAAGTGATGACCCCAAAGTGTTCAACGAAGCGATTTACAACTTCCGTAGAATCCGTCTTGCGCCGACTCTGGTGCTGATCGGGCTGGGTATTCAGGTGTTTGCCATCCTGCACAACCCCAGTAAAAAACCCTGATCGTGAGTTACATTGACGCTATCCTCCTTGGGATTATACAAGGTCTTACAGAATTTTTACCCGTCTCCTCCAGCGGGCATTTAGAACTCGGAAAAGCCATCTTGGGCGATAATTCCGTTCCCGAAGAAAGCCTTTTATTCACTGTGGTCCTGCACTTTGCAACCGCTTTGAGTACTTTGGTGGTTTTTCGGAAAGAAGTCATGGAAATTCTTCGTGGTTTGTTTCAGTTTAAATGGAACGAACAGACGGAGTTTTCTATGAAAATCATCGTTTCCATGATTCCGGCTGCCCTGATCGGCTTTTTGTTTGAAGAACAACTGGAAGCCTTTTTTGGAGGCAACATCCAATTTGTCGGCTTTATGCTGATTGTTACCGCTATCCTGTTGTACCTAGCAGATAAGGCGAAAGACACTTCGAAAAAAGTTTCTTTCCCGAATGCCTTGATCATCGGTATCGCTCAGGCCATTGCAATGCTCCCAGGCATTTCGAGAAGTGGGGCTACGATTTCAACCTCGGTACTTTTGGGGATTGACAAAACCCGTTCCGCCCGCTTTTCCTTCTTGATGGTGGTGCCACTGATCTTTGGTAAAATAGCCAAGGACATCCTTTCCGGAGACCTCAACTTGGAATCGGGACAATTGGGCTTAATGGGCGTTGGCTTTATCGCTGCCTTTGTTTCGGGCATGTTGGCTTGTACGTGGATGATTAAATTGGTCCGCAACAGCAAGCTTTCTTACTTTTCAATTTACTGTCTGGTCGTCGGTTTAATCGCCATCGGCTGGAGCTTTTGGGGATAAAATGGATTACGGTTCACTTACTGCCGAAGACTTCTTGGAAGGGCAACTTATTTTGATTGATAAGCCTTTGCACTGGAGCTCCTTTCAGGCGGTGAATGCCGTCAAATGGGCGATCCGTAAGAAACACAACCTCAAGAAGATCAAGATAGGGCACGCGGGAACCCTCGACCCTTTAGCAACAGGATTACTCATCATTTGTGCGGGGAAGATGACCAAGCAAATCCAAAACTACCAAGGGCAAACCAAGGGCTATACAGGAAGCATCCAGTTGGGAGCAACCACTGATTCTTATGACCTGGAGACCGAACCCCAAGTAGTCGAGGGCTATCAGCCTCCCACGGCAGAGGCCATTGAGGCCGCAAGACTTTCTTTTGTCGGAAAGATTCAGCAGCAACCTCCTTTGTTCTCCGCCTTAAAGAAAGACGGAAAACGCCTTTATGAATTGGCTCGAAAAGGAGAAACAACCGATATTCCCTTCCGGGAAATTGAAATTCATGAATTTCAGTTGGACCCCTTGAAAGAAGACAAGAGCATGGACTTTTTAGTGCGCTGCAGCAAGGGAACCTATATTCGATCTCTGGCTCACGATATGGGGCAAAAACTGCAGACAGGAGGCTATCTTTCTGCCTTGAGAAGAATCCAAATTGGAGATTTTCACGTAGATAAAGCTATAGAACCTCTCGAATTCAAAAAACAATTAGGGGTCGAATAGGCTATATTCGTTACGAAGTAAAATGAGTGCAAAACAACTTTCATTATTGATTACCGGGCTTTCGATGGCTCTCGTGGTTTCACTGCTCTACACCATTCAATTGGGTGGACAGCAGGAAGACGAGTACGTGATCGAGATGAACCTCGAGGAGAACTTGGAAGAGTTGATCGAGGAAGAGAAGGAGCGCCTTGAAGAGTTGCAGTCGCAGTTAAACCCGACTTCCCATAGAGCGTTTAATGAAACAGCGGATCCAAATGCGGGAGACCCTGAACCTTTTAAAACCCTGGAAGAATTGGAACAGGAATTATCCGAACTCCAATCCGAAGAAGGAGAATCAGCTGATGTGACTCAACAAGATGAGGCCTACCAAGAGTACCTGAAAAAACTAGCGGAACGACGCAAAGAACTCCAAGACCAATTAGGAGAAAGGGAAGCGAAAAAGAAAGAACGCACCTCCTTTCTCAAAGACAAACGCACCACCATCTCCTACTCCCTCGTAGATCGCAATCACGTTTACCTGGATCCCCCGGTTTACAAATGTATCGAAGGAGGAAAGGTCGTCATCAATATCGTTGTTGACTCCCAAGGAAAGGTTCTGGAAGCCCGTTTCAACTCAAACAGCTCCACGTCCGACAACGGATGCCTGGTCGACGAGGCCATTACCTATGCTCTGCGCTCGAGTTTTGAGAAATCTTCTAAGCCGAAGCAAATTGGGAGTATCACCTATTTATTCCAAGGAAAGTACTAAGGCCTCCAATTCCTGGAC
>CAZLGZ010000232.1:0-4014 GCA_964558965.1 uncultured Flavobacteriaceae bacterium | reverse complement strand
GTACCGAAAAGAATGTGAAGCGTTTTGGAGAAGAGAGTCAGAAGACACAGATCGCAATGACCAAATACGGCTTGTACCGCGCAGTTGACATCGTAAGTGATAAGGCGAAAGAAGCGATCGTTTCTTTCGCTGAAGGTGACGAGCAGCGTATGATGCTTATGGGTCTTAAGCGTTTCACAAAGTACACCAACCACCCGAATGTTGTGGCTTTGCGTACCGAAATTGCGGAAGCAGTAGCCGAGAAGAACAGCTACACCTTCGATCAAATTAACTAGGCACTAGCCTTACTAATGAGGATTAAACCACGGCTTTCGCCGTGGTTTTTTGTTTGTCTTTAGTTGGTGCATAGATAGCGTATTTTTGCAGCATGAAACAAACGAGACTCGAACGCCTTTACGACCGTGAGCGCTTTCAAGAGCAAGCGCAGTCTTTACTCGAATTGCTTGGAAAACACCTGGATCAAACACAATCTGGAATCCAGGAAAAGGTATTGAATTGGAACAATCCTGAAAATGAGCTCCAATTCTGGAAAGACTTTGCCAAGCAGGTCGATAAAGGATTTACGGGTTCGAGTTTGACTGACTTTTTCTCGAATACCCTCACTCACACCATTCATACCCATCACCCTCGTTACGTAGGGCACCAAGTAACTTCCCCTGCTCCACCGACCAGTTTGACGGCTATGCTCGGTGCTCTTTTGAATAACGGGATGGCCGTTTATGAGATGGGTATGGCCCCCACCGCCCTGGAACGCATTGTCACCGATCGACTCTGTGAGAAAATCGGTTATGACCAGAACAGCCGGGGATTATTGACTTCAGGAGGCACCTTAGCCAATCTGACCGCACTATTGATGGCGCGTCAATCACGGGTGAGCTATGATGTCTGGCAAGAAGGGCTTCAAAATCGACTGGGTATTTTAGTGAGTGAAGAAGCTCACTATTGTGTCGATAGGGCTGCAAAAATTATGGGGCTTGGAGAAGCGGGTATTCTATCGGTACCCGTAACCAAGGACTATGCTATGGATACTGAGGCTCTAAAAGACGTCTATCAGAAAGCCAGAGCAGAGGGCATTGAAGTATTTGCTCTGGTAGGAAGTGCTCCTTCAACCGCTACAGGCGTATATGATCCGCTGGAAGAACAGGCTGCCTTTGCAAAAGAAAATGGCCTTTGGTTTCATGTCGATGCTGCTCACGGAGGAGCTGCCATTTTTTCGGAAGACTACAAACACCTCATGAAGGGAGCAGAACAAGCCGACTCCGTCGTCATTGATGGGCACAAGATGATGTTGATGCCTACCCTAACGACCGCTTTGCTCTACAAAAACGGGCAAGACGGCCACCAGACCTTTTCGCAAAAAGC
Organism: uncultured Flavobacteriaceae bacterium; assembly: GCA_964558965.1. GTDB lineage: Bacteria > Bacteroidota > Bacteroidia > Flavobacteriales > Flavobacteriaceae > Aureicoccus. The sequence continues at coordinate 2,652 of CAZLGZ010000232.1, read as the reverse complement.
CAGTTATCTTTTGGAAGATACAACGGAGGAAGACTGGTACAACGGTGCCAAGAGAACCTTTGAATGCACCAAGACCATGACCAGTTTGCACTGGTATTTGTTGATGGAACTGTACGGTATAGAGGTATTTGACGAATACGTCACTCGCCAATACGATTTAGGTAGAAGTTTTGCTGCCCAAATTCAGGCTGATCCGGATTTTGAATTAGGACTGCAGCCCCAGTCGAATATCGTTTGTTTTCGGTATGTGAAAGAGGGCGAGACCGAAGAAGAACTGAATCGACTCAATGCGCAAATTCGTCAGAAAGCATTGGAAACCGGGCGTTTCTATCTTGTTCAAACCCGGCTAAAAGAAAAACAGTTCTTGCGGTGCACCTTGATGAATCCTTTTACGACTCTGGAACACTTACAAGAACTGTTAGATCATTTACGGCCTTAACCTAGGCAATAGATTCGAGCATTTTCTGCTCTCCTTTCTTTTTAGAAAAGTTAATTGCACATTCGATGAGGGCCAAGTGTGAGTACGCTTGAGGGAAGTTCCCTAACAACCTCTTGGTTTTAAAATCGATGTCCTCGCTGAACAAACCAAGGTGATTGCTGTAACTCAACAGCTGTTCGAACTGGGCCAAAGCTTTCTCCTCTTCTCCAATTTTGAAAAGGGCATTGATAAACCAGAACGTACAAATGGTAAACGAAGAGGACGGTAACCCAAAGTCATCTTCGTTCTTGTAACGGTATAAAAGACCGTCATTAGAAAGCTCTTTTTCAATCGCTTTAACTGTACTGACATACTTGGGATCCTTGGCGTCAATAAAGCCATAAGGTTCCATCAAGAGAACAGAGGCGTCTAAGTGATAGGATCCGTAAGACTGCACAAAAGCATCTACATCAGGATTCCAGGCATTTTCATGAATGTCGGCCTTGATCTCTTTTTCAAGAGCGGTCCACTTGTCAATTTTACCCTGCTTTCCGAAAATCTTGGCCACTTTTAGGGCGCGATCAATGGCTACCCAACACAAGACCTTAGAAAAGGTAAAATGCCGGTCTTCTCCGCGGAATTCCCAGATTCCCTTATCGGCCTCACGCCAGTGCTTATCGACGATCCAGACAATTCCTTTGGTGATGCTCCAAAGTTCTTCTCCGTTTTCAATATCGTTGTCAAACTTGATCAACTGTTCGTAGATCACATCCATGAGAATCCCATAGATATCGTTCTGTTTTTGCTTGTAAGCGGCATTACCCACTCGAACTGGGCTCGAGCCCTTATACCCTTCCAGGTGATCCAGGGTCTTTTCGGTGAGTTTTTTCTCTTTGTTGATACCGTACATGATCTGCAACTTCTCGTCTTTGTCCGGCATCAGATCAATAATGAATCGCAAAAAGCGCTTGGCGGAATTTTTGTGGCCCAATTCCGAAACCACTTTAATCACCATCGACGCATCTCGAATCCAGCAGAAACGGTAATCCCAGTTGCGAACCTCCCCAATCGTTTCTGGGAGAGAGGTCGTAATGGCAGCCAGAACAGCACCGGATTTATCGTAAGTGAGCATCTTGAGTGTCAAGGCACTGCGGATGATCTGATCATTAAATTTCTTATACGTTGGGGTGCGATCTACCCAATCCAACCAGTAAATCTTGGTTCTTTCTAACTCCAGAAGTAATTTATCTGTGCTGGGCTTCAACAATTTTTCGTTGTAGCAAATCAAAAAGTAACCATCGGCAGTGAGCTCGATTTCGTTGCCTTCGACCACATCCTTTTTGTTGAAAGAGGTGTAGCAAAATAGCGTGTCGTACTTCTGCTGTTGAGCTACACTGACAATAAAGTTTTCTTTAATGTGGGTATTGGTTTTTCCTTTGGCATATTCCAAACGAGGATCGTAGCGCACTGAGAATCGAGGCTTACCCGAGATGTGTTTAAAGTAACGCACGATTTCTGGCGGAGAGTTGTAATGCCCTTTGATCTTGTAGTATCGCGGCATGAAGTCGTGAATCTCAAAAACATTCTCACCATCACTGTAGCGGGTAATAAGAATAGACGTGTTTTTTTCGTACGCCTGAGTAATCTCGTAATTGTACTTGACCAAGATCTCAAATCGACCTCCGTTTTCTTCATCTAAGATGCGTGCAAAGACTGAAGAGGAGTCGAATTCTGGCAGGCAACACCAGTCCAAAGAACCTGTATCCGAGATCAAAGCTGCGCTTCGGCAGTTGCCGATTATTCCGTAATTTAGGTTATCCATAATAGGTAATGAGCTTTATCATATGCCTGTTCTCCGTTCTTTTATAATCGAAAAAATCAGAATTTTATTACATTTTAGTCTGCCCTTAGGCTCTTTTTCATGAGTAAAACTATCATTATTTCCAATAGATTACCGGTACAATTGCAAATTAGTGATGGGGGCATGTCCGCCATCCCCAGCGTGGGTGGTTTGGCCACTGGCATGAAGTCGGTACACGACGGAAAAAACAGCCTCTGGATCGGTTGGTCAGGCCTGACCGAAGAAGACACCCCAGAGAGCCTGGTACCCGCAATCGACAAAGCACTGGCAGAACAGGGTTGTGCCCAGGTATCACTGACAAAAGAAGAGGTAGACGGATTTTACTTTGGCTTCAGTAACCGGACTATTTGGCCCCTCTTTCACTACTTCTTAG
>CAZLGZ010000231.1:0-4028 GCA_964558965.1 uncultured Flavobacteriaceae bacterium | reverse complement strand
AAATTGACGTAAGTCCTCGTTGGCCTTTTCCAAATCAGGTCGGCGCAGATACATCATGTGACCAGAGCGGTATCCCTTAAATTCAAAACGGTCTTTCATTCGTCCACTTGGATCCACTTGCCACATGGTGTACTTGGCATTAAAATAGGTGGTTGCACCATCGTAGTAACCAGACTGAATCAAAACGTTCAAATAGGGATTTTGCGCCATGGCTTGCCGAAGGTTATCGCGCACATTATCGTTCTCATTGTTCCATGGCCTCACGGGCCCGAACATATTGTATTTGATGTCCGTTTTGAATCCGAGCTCATTCTGTAAATAAGAATTGATGGCGGGGGTAAAACTGTGGAGCCAGCTGGTGATCTCTGAATTGTAATCGGGACTATCGCCAAACACTTGCCGATCAAAGCCGGTATAACGACTGTCCAAACGTCCAACAGTATAGCCGCCGGCATCCTTTAGTAAATGCTTCCAGAAAAATCGAGTCGTTAGGTCCAGGTTTTGATCCAGGATGTCCTGTACTTGTAAACCGGAATAGTAAGCCATCTTTTCGGCAACATTTCTTTTTTCGGTTGCAGAAAGAAACCCTCCTTTAGCCAGTGCAGGGATGAGCTTGTTCACTGCATAATCCTCTACTTCAGGCAACATCTCTTCCAATTCTTTGCTTTGAAGAGGTGCGGCCAAACGTTTATGATGCCAAGCAGCAGCGGCAAAGTAGGGGAGATTTAAAGCACTGGATACCGGACCTCCAACGCGAATGACCTTGTAATCGGCTGGACTCACCATAATGACACCATTCAGGTACATCCACTGCTGATTTTGAAGTGCCAAAGAGAGTCCCATAACACGGGTACCCCCATAACTTTCGCCAATGATGTATTTAGGAGAATTCCAACGGTTATGGCGTGTGACAAAGGTGTTGAGCCATTCTGCCAGGTAAGAGACGTCGGCATTGATTCCAAAGAAGAAATCCCGGTCCACCTCTTTTCCTGTTTCCGGAATAGTTCTGGAATACCCGGTGTTGGCTGGATTGACAAAAACAATATCCGAAACATCCAGCACCGAATAGGGGTTTTCTTTAAAGCCATAAGGCTGCACGGGATATCCCTCGTCATCGATTTTGAGAATACGTGGTCCCGTGTAGGCCAGATGCATCCAAACCGAAGCCGATCCGGGTCCACCGTTAAAAGAAATGAGCAAAGGGCGCTTTTCCCGATTCTGTATTCCGTTACGCGTGTAATAGGTGTAGTGAAGAGAAGCTATAGGTTCGCCCATTTTATCCCAGACGGGTTGGGTTCCTGTTTCAGCGGTATAACTAAATTTTTGTCCTTTAACGGTTACCGAGTGAGTGGAAGTTACCGTCGTATCGATCGGGAGCTTGCGCTGGTGTTGGGCCTGACTTAAGGCGAAAGAAAACAAACAGCTAAGAAGTATAAATCTCTTCATTATCGGAGTGGTTTGATCTGAATTGACTTCTAAGATAAGGAATTCAAAAGGGTACATTGGACTGTACTTTCACTGCCATAATGATATATCAACGGATTCGAGTACCTTAAAGGAATGAACCGAAGAAAATTTTCAAAACAGATTAGTTTGGGTACGGGTGGCTTTGCGCTCTTGAGTCCATTAAGTGCAAGTTGTAGGCCGAAGACAAGGTCCAAAGACTCCTTAGGTGTGGCCCTGGTTGGCTTGGGCAGTTACAGTACGTATCAATTGGCGCCTGCCTTAGAAGAAACGCAGTATTGCCATTTGGCGGCTATTGTAACGGGTACTCCAGAAAAGGCCAGAAGATGGTCTCGTCAATACAAACTCCAACCGAATTCGGTTTATGATTACGAAAATTTTGATCAGATTGCCAGTAACCCAGAGGTGGATATTGTGTACGTCGTCTTACCCAATTCCATGCATGCTGAGTTTAGTATTCGAGCGGCCCAAGCAGGGAAGCATGTGATTTGCGAAAAACCGATGGGTTTGAGTTCGGAAGAATGCGTCTCTATTATAGACGCCTGCAAAAAGGCAGGAGTAAAGCTGGGGATGGGTTATCGCCTGCATTCCGAACCCTATACCATGGAGCTAAAAAGATTGGTAAAGCAAAAGAAATACGGGCAAGCGCGGTATATCTCTTCAACCGCTGCCTACGTCTCTCGGGGTAACCCCAACCAGTGGAGACTAAACAAAGCCTTATCGGGTGGCGGGGCACTGATGAATATGGGGGTTTATGCGTTTCAAGCCCTTATCTATGCCGTGGGCAGTAATCCAACTTCGGTTAGTGCCCAGGAATACAGCACGCGCCCGGAGTATTTCAAAGAAACGGATGAGACCATAACGGCTCAATTTGAATGGGCCAATGGAGCCTTGGGACAAATGATGACTTCGCACAATTACCGCTCAAATCACCTGAGAGCGGAGTACGAAAAAGGCTGGGTTGAACTCTCACCAGCCTCAACTTATATACCTCTTGCCGGTAAGACATCTGACGGTATCTTGGAATTTGAACAAGAGTCCCAGCAAAAATTGCAGATGGATGATTTTGCATTACACATCCAAGGGCAACAACCCAATCGAGCTCCGGGCGAAATGGGACACCGAGATCTCTTGATTATTGAAGCTATTTATCAGTCAATCAGAGAAGGAGGAAAGAAAATCAAATTAAAGATTGATCCTGATTACGGCCGCAGTCCGCTGTTCTAAAACTGCTCATAGGCACCTAGACCAAAAAGAGCAAAATCATATTTAACTGGATCTTCGGGATCAAATCGTCGAAGTGCCCGGTCCAATTCTGCAACGGCCTTGGCGTCGTTTTGCTTTCTTTTTAAAATCTTGAGCTTTCGGGCAATGTTGGCGGTATGAACATCCAGCGGGCAGGAGAGCTCCTTTGGATGTATATGAGGCCACAAGCCGAAGTCAACGCCTTTGTCAGCAGGTCGAACCATCCACCGCAGGTACATATTGATGCGTTTAGCCGCAGATCCCCCCACCGGATCGGCCAGGTGTTTTCTTGTCCTGGCCTGATGAGGCCAGCTAAAAAAGTAAGACTTTAATTCACTAATACGGATCTGCAGGGGAGAGGTAATAGCTTCTTTCGTCGGCTGACTTCGTTCTTTTGAGAAGAACCCTTCTAAACCGCCTTCACTCGCGTAGAGCTCTTTCAATACCCGAATCATAAAGGGTAAATCCTTTCCTTGAAAAGTACGGTGAACGAAATTCTCTAGAGGAAGAAGGTCTGCTTCTCGGTGATTTAGGACGAAGTCAAAAGGACTATTATCCAAGAGGTCCAACATCAAGCGACCGCTCTTGAGAATACTCTTGCGATTCCCCCAGGCGATAAGAGCAATTAAAAAACCGGCAATTTCAATATCTTCTTTTTGACTGAATTCATGCGGCAGTTGAATGGGATCCGCCTCTAAAAAAGTAGGATGTTCGTACTCCGCTGCCTTCTCATCCAAAAAAGCCTTTAACTCCGCTTTCTTCATGGACTACGAAGCAAAGGTTCCGTCAACCAGGGTGAGTTTTCGGTCCGCCATATCGGCCAATTCCGGATTGTGCGTCACCAACACAAGGGTATGACCCCATTTATCTCGAAGGTCAAAAAAGAGTTTATGCAAGCGCTCAGCACTTGCAGAATCCAAATTTCCAGAGGGTTCATCCGCCAGAATTACCGAGGGACTATTGATCAAGGCTCTCGCTACAGCTACCCGCTGTTGCTCACCTCCAGAAAGGGCACTGGGTTTATGAGTTAAACGGTGACTTAGGCCTAAATAATCCAAAAGTTCTTTCGCCTTTTCTTCGGCCTGCTTCTTGTCTGTCCCTTTTATAAATGCAGGAATGCAAGCATTTTCTAAAGCGGTAAACTCGGGGAGTAGTTGATGGAATTGAAATATAAAACCAATGTCCTCATTTCGCACTCGCGCAAGGGCTTTATCAGAAAGACCAACTACTTTTTTATTGTTGATCAGCAATTCACATTCCTTGGGGTTACTCGGACGATCCAGGGTACCCAAAAGCTGTAAAAGGGTGGTTTTTCCTGC
>CAZLGZ010000230.1:0-4058 GCA_964558965.1 uncultured Flavobacteriaceae bacterium | reverse complement strand
GTATTTATCGGCCGCCCAATGGACGTAGTGTGACAGGGCACCCTGATGTACGACGACCCCTTTGGGTTCACCAGTCGAGCCAGAGGTGTATAAGATATAAGCCGCCTGATCTGGATTCGGGAAGGGTGAGTTTCCTAAGCAAGCAGACGAGCTAAAAATTTGGTTGGAAAGAGAAAGTAAGGGGTGAGACGATGACGCCCAAAAACCAGCTTCTTTCTGTTCAGCAGAACATAAAATGGCAGAAAGTTCAGCATGGGCAGCAATAAACCGTAATCGCTGTGCTCCCTGAGCTGGATCCAGCGGTACAAAGACATAGCCTTCTCGAAGACAGGTCCATACCGCAGCGACATAAGCACTTGATCTTTCGGAACACAAGCCCACCCGATCTCCTGGCTTCAGTCCTGCATTTTTTAACTGGGAGCTCAATTCTGCAAGGGCGGCATTCAGCTGGGCATATGTAAAACTTTGATTCCCCTCGACCAGGGCTAATTGATTTGCCCGCTCCAGAAAGTGATTTGTTTTTTCGCCAAGAACAGCCGGATTCTCCTGAATTTCGGACTGTCCATCTGACGGCATAGAAGAATCCTCTAACAATACTGTACTAAACGACTGGTCCACATTCTCCAAAAAAGCGTCCAAAAGGCGGAAATAATGATGCCCTACCCGGTTTCGTTGGTCTTGTTTAAAAAGAGCCTCATTCAGATCAAACCACAGTTCTGGCTCTCCAGACTCCCCCATTTTTGTATAGTGACAGCGAATTCCGTGGGCAGGATCACTTTGACCAGAGTGCAACCAGTTGGTTCTGACCTTCCAGTCGGAGGGGTTGTCAAAACCGGCTCCAATAAAATTAAAAATCGCCTGGTTCGATCGGTTGGCTTCGGCTGAAGAAGAACCTGGAAGAGCGTGCTTAAAAAACTCGACTCCTTCGGATTTGATTTGAGCATAGAGTTCCTTAAAGCTTAGACCACTAGCGACTTCCGTAACAAAAGGGAAGAATTCAATCCATAAGCCAGGACTTTTACGCGCCTTAAGGCCACTGCGGTGGTGCACCGGAATCCCCAGCTGTACTTTTTCAGACTGGGTAATCCGACTTAAAAAAGCCACATACACTGTCAACAGAATATTAAAAATCCCTAAATCCTCACTGAAAGAGGCAAAGGCAGGCACCTTCAAAAGGGCTTTGAGTTTTTTCATTCGCTCTTCTCCGAGCGCATACCTCAACTGTTGTGATTCCAAAGTATTCTTGGAAGATTCCCCATAAAAACTTTGTGGAAGATGTGCAGCGCTTTGCTGCACCCAGTAATGTGCATCTTTTTGAGCAGTTGGAGCTTGACCAACTTCGATTAAGCTCTCTTCAAAAGGAAGCAGATCCAAAGCGGGGAAAACACCCTTTTCCTCATAACCCAGATACAGGGTCCAAAGGGCCTTCCAGATAAAGGTTGACGAAGTCGCATCCTCTACCGAATGGTGCATATTGAGGTAAAAAACATGGTGTTCTTCACCTAAAACATAGATACAGGCATCAAAAACAGCCTCTTCGATTGGCAAAGGCCGGGTCTTTCTTTGATCGACCAAGGCCTTCCACTCGTTTGGCCCACATTCAACCCAGTCCAGACCCCGGGTAGGCTCTGGTCGTACCTGTTGGTACGGCTCATTCTCTTCAATTCCGAAAACCAAACGAAAAACACTTAGCTGCCGCTGCAATTCCGCGAAACTGCGGTCAAAGAGCGCCCGATCCAAAGTGTTTTCCAGCTCAAAAGTGTTGACCACATTGAGCACACAGGCTTCTGGGTACAACTGATGAGCCAGCCACATTTGGATCTGGGTTGCCGTTAGTTGATATCGTTTGTTTTCGTTCAAGCTCTTCTATTTCTTGCCGTTGACGTACTTCTCTATGGTTTCTACACTCATAAAGTTCTCCATGGTCAGGTCCTCTGTGGGAACCTTGATGCCGTAGGTGTTTTCAATAAAACCGACCAGGCGCATCATGCCCAGGGAATCGAGTAATCCACTTCCCAGTAGATCTTCGTCAGTTTCTAAGGTGCCGAAATCCGGATCGTTAATCAGATCCTCGGTGATATAGCGGCTGAGTTCTTCAATCATGACTCTTGTTTGTGTACGTTTAGTTGTTCAATCCAATCTTTGAGTTGTCCTCGTATAATTTTTCCGGAACTGGTTCTCGGAAAGCTCTCCAATTCGACTAGGCGATCCGGAAAGGCGTAAGACGGCAATCGTCTTCGGCACTGCTCAATGAGCTCTTCTTCTTTAAATTCTTCTTCCTGCCGACGTTGGTAAGTCAGGACAATGATTCTATTTTCTCCTTCCAGGGTACTGAAACAAGCGGCGTCCTGCACTCCATCCAACTCCAAAGCCGCACTTTCAATTTCAGCCAAATCAATTCGGTAGCCCCTCTTTTTTATCTGGGCATCAATTCGGCCCTTAAAAACCAACTGACCATGGGCATTGAAATACACCAAGTCACCGGTTTTGTAGTATTGTTTGCGTATCCCTGAAGGGCTGAAGGCTTCAAAAAAGGGAGAAAGATTTCGGCTTTCTTGTTTCCAATAGCCTTGCATGGCGGTTTCGGCATGAATACAGAGTTCCCCCTCCTGCACTCCTTCCGTCTCACCAGAATCCGGGTCCAGAAGCAAGTAATCAGCATCCGCCCAAACCTGTCCTAAAGGAATGGGTTCCTCACCTTGAGGCGGTTCTGAGAAATTAAAATAGGTGCATTGGTTGACCTCTGCAGGCCCGTAAACGTTCGAGAAGGTCGAGTTGGGCCAGAGCTCCATCAGGCGACGCACATATTTAGGCGCGAAGGGTTCTCCTCCATAGAGCACCCATTTCATAGGCACTTGACGGAGGTTTTCTTCAATGCCGGGTTGTAAGAGTTGAATCAAAGCCAGGGGAACCGCATACCAAAAGGTAATCTTTTCACGTACCAATACTTGAGCTAAACTCGCCGGCATCTTGGTTTCTCCTTCCGAAAGCACCACCGTATGAACACCGCAAAAAGGGGCGGTAAAATAGGCGAAGGTGCAAATATCAAAATGCAAAGGAGCATGGCTGGCATACCGATCCTCGGGTCCCGGACGGTAAAGTCGAGCCGATCGTTCCGCATAGGCCAATCCACTTCGGTGAGTATGCATAATCCCCTTGGGTTGGCCAGTAGAGCCAGAAGTATACATGATATACGCCAACTGGGAGGCGCTGAATTTTAATACCGGCGCGTCGGTCTCGGTGGCCATCAGTTCATCCCAGGACAGGCAGGAAGTATAGTTCTTTTGTTCACTCAGTTTTTCGGGCCCTATACCTATTAATTTGATCGCAAATGGCAAGACTCTATCGAGAGACCTCAACTTGCGAAATTGGGCAGGTGTCGTCAATACGATACGGATATTGGCATCTTCAATAATCTGGGCCATTCGCTCCACCGAACTGGTTGGATCAAGAGGCACAAAAGCACCACCGGCTCGAAGTATTCCGTAAACCGAAACAAAGCTTTCGAGAGAACGTTCGGCTAGAATACCGATGCGATTTTCTTTCTGGACTCCCTCGGCGAGCAGAGTGGCTGCCAACTGTCCGGATTGCTTCTCAAGTTCGGAATAGGTCAATCGCTTCTCCCCCATGGAATAGGCGGTATGGTCAGGAAAGCGCTTGGCTCCCTGCTCCACAATTTCACCCAAATGGAGAAGCGTCGAATTCATTACAGGCCGAGAAGTTTAGAAATAATATTGCGCTGGATATCGGAAGTACCGGCATAAATAACTCCACCTACAGCATCACGCAGATTGCGCTCCACTTCAAATTCACTGATGTATCCGGGAGCACCGTGGTTGCGAATGGCGTCCAGACTGGATTCGATAAAGCTTTCACTCATGTAGAGCTTGAGCAAGGCCGACTCCATCATGGAAGTTTCGCCTTTATTCTTCATCCAGGCCACCTTGTAAAGCAAAAGTTTAGAAAGCTCCAGCCGTAGCTTCATATCGGCAACGCGATTAGACACCGACTGAAATTTTCCGATGGCTTGTCCATACTGCTTTCGCTTGCGCACATAA
>CAZLGZ010000229.1:0-4080 GCA_964558965.1 uncultured Flavobacteriaceae bacterium | reverse complement strand
CAGACCGAATAGGAATTTCTTCATGAAGCTTAAACTAATAAATATTGATGAATGAGCCTTGTAATTATTTAATTGGAAGCATCTAAACGTTCCAATTCTTCTTTTTTCGAAAACCTTTTGATGAAGTAAGCGGGAATCAAAATACAGGCAATCCCTACAGGACTTCCGTACTCCCACTGGATAAAGTTCATCGCAATGAGGAAGCACCCACAGGCAAAAACAAGGATTTGAATCCTAGGTTTATCGAGGGTAAAGGCATAAATGAGGTAACCGATTCCAATAAGACAAAACATCCCAATGTTTATCCATTCCACCGTTGACGCACTGTAAGAGACAAAATAGGTAGAGATTTTTACCAAGAGAAGAAGCAAGGCAAAAACGGCTAATAAAGCGATCAGTCGAGAGCTCAGTTTTTTGTTCATTTTCCTTTGTTTTCTAAGTGAAGATACGATTCAAAGTAGTTCATGTACCATTCCAAGTCCTGTTGGACACGCTCCGCCCGCTTATTCTTGAACCCAAGTAAGGTATGCGCTCGTCTTTGAGCGTCCAATAGCTGCACCTGTCCAATAGTGACATCATCATCCATCGTTTCCATTAGGCCTTGGATGCTGTGGGTATTTCGTGCATCAAAAGACTTCAAACTCTGGGGGTCTTTGATTCGAATAAGGTTGTTCTCCAGGATGATCGTATTGCTATTGGCCTTTCTGGTTTTGCGGTGGTTCTTGTAGTTGTAGATGCAGGTGCCTATTAAAGCCGCGACAGCGATCCACTTGCGGCTTCTTCCTCCCTCTGTATTCAATTGATAAATATTGAAAGCTAACAAGGCTAAACCAGCCACTCCAGGTAAGACAACAGACCAGAGATAACGCAAAAAATCAATTTTGGCCGATTGAAGAATATAGCGACTCCCTTCTTTGGTGAAGGGGATGCGGTGTTGTTTTAACTTGGCATCTAAAGTGCTCATTGACATCACTTTGCTGACTAAGTTAAGTAGACAAAAATTAAAACCCGTACAGTTTTCTGCCTGATTTGATCTGGTCTTCTTCGGTCGTCTCCGGAAACAGTAGGTAACGCGGTGCGATAATCGGTTTTGCCGTTTCGACTTCTATTTTGGTAAGGGACGAGAACGGAAAATCGGGCCCTGCTAGATCCCGAAGGGCAGTCGATAAGGATTTAAACTCTTCTTCTTTTTCCGTTATAATCTGGGCAGTTCCTTTAAGTTGATACCCCTTTTGAACCAATATATCCAAGACGCTCAGGCATACCCTGGGGTTCTGTTTGATATTCTTAACACTCCCTGGAGAGGCTATATTCGCTACCAAAATGGTACTCTGGTTTTGCCAACAAAAAATTTCTTTGGGGGATACATTGGGCACACCCTCGGCGGAAGCGGTCGCTAACCAGCATAGAACACTTTGGTCGATCGCTTTTTTCATGTCTTCTGTTAATTCCACGACTTTGACTTTAGGGGTTGCTATTGGATTGGTATCGGTTGCGAAAGTGACTCGGGTTTTCGTCGGCCACCTTTTTAAAAATACGATTGAAATAAGAAAGACTTTGAAAGCCTGACTTAAAGCAGGCTTCACTCACACTGGCCCCAGACATCAAATAGCGTTTGGATTGGCTCACCCGGTACCGATTTAAGAACTCGACAAAGGTGTATTGGCTACTCTTTTTAAAGTAGCGGCAAAAAGCTTCTTTGGTCATAAAGCACAGCTCCGCCAATTCCTGTAGATCAATTTTGCGCTGATAGTTCTGATCGATAAAAGCGTGTATCAGGCGCATGCGTTCCTGTTCCTTATTTCGGGCTCTGTTCAAGTAAGGGGTAGAGTGGAGGAACTCTTTTTCTTCCACCAAGGCCAGAGCTTGAAGACTCTGTATCAATTGTAAGTACTGCTCAAAGGGTGGAAGACCCTCCAAGCTGAACAGTTGTTCTCCGATCTCGGCCGCCTCTTGAGAAGAAAAGATAACACCTTGTTTAGAATGGGTGAAGAGTTCTTGAATTTTCTGCATTTCTGGAGTGTTGACCAGGTGCTGCTCCACGAACTCTTTCTTGAGATGAACAACTACTTTTTGGTAGTCTGTCCGCAGGCCATAGTCAAAATTCAGGTGAGGTATATTCGAGCCAATCAGGGCCAGATCAAAATGGGTATAGGTAGAAATATGGTCACCTACATGTCGGGTTCCTTCCTTGGCTTTGATGTAAACCAATTCGTATTCCGGGTGCGCATGCCAGAAAAAAAGATCACTCAGTCGGGGATTAAACATCATGCTGAAGGAGCGATCGAGCTGATTAGTGATGGTTTCTAATTGAGCCTTCATTTAATACTAAATTAGACTTTGAGCTAGCTATAAAGATATAAAATATCAATATAGTACAAGTATTGGCTAAAAACAGGGAAAGTACCGCCTTGATTAATACGGATCTTTGACCTATAGAATTGAAGGTATGAGTAAAGACAAACAAACCATGGTTCCAGATAATCAGCATAAGGATATCCCCGGAAACCCATCTACCGCTAAGAGCAGTAATCAGAAGCTAAGAGAAAATGCGACTCCAGACCAACTACGTGTACTCAGTCAAGAGGATTGGGAGTTCTGGAAGCACAACGGCTATATAGTAATTAAAAATGCAGTTCCCCGAGAACAAGCTCAGGCTACGGCCAACTTCCTCTGGGAATTTGAAGAGAAAGATCCGGCGAATCCAGAAACCTGGTACACCGCTCCTCGGGCCGAAATGCAAATGAAAGAATTGGCTGGAACCGGTATGGTGGAGGTCTATAACAACCAGCACTTGTGGAACAACCGACAGACACAAAAAGTCTACGATGCCTTCGTAGATATCTGGGGGACTGAAAAACTGTGGGTTACCATCGATAGAGCCAACCTGAACTTTCCGATCCGTCCTGGATTTGAGTACAAAGGATTTATTCATTGGGACTACGATCCCGAGACCAAACCTCAAAATGTCCAAGGGGTTTTGGCTCTGGCAGATCAAACGGATGAGAACATGGGAGGGTTTCAGTGTATTCCCTGGCTCTATAGAAATTACGACAGCTGGAAACTTACCCAACCGGAAGACCGGGATCATTTTCAGCCCGATATCACAGGCTTAGAAGACAAACTGGTCAAAGTGCCTTTAGAAGCAGGGGATCTACTTATCTTCAACAGTTCTGAGCCCCACGGTATCCGACCGAATCATTCAGGAGATAAAGTCCGGGTTGCCCAGTACGTTTCGATGATGCCTGCCCAAGAAGAAGATCAGGCTCTGCGCGATTGGCGAGTGAATTCCTGGAAAAACAGGATTGCGCCAGAAGGGTATGCCTTTCCGGGTGACCCGCGGAATTGGGAACAGACCAAATACGAGACGGCAGAATTGAACCCGCTGGGAGAAAAATTATTGGGCCTTAAAAAATGGTAAGTATGAAACTGAAAAACACCTTTATACTCTTTGCCTTTACGGCAGTACTTTTCGCCTGTGTGCAGGAGAGGAAAGAAGAACCCCAAGAAACTGAAATCGTGAAAGAATCGAAAGAAGAAAAACGCTTGCGCCATGTCGTGATATTCAAATTCAAAGACGATGCGGCTCCGGAGGATGTAGAACGATTGAATCAATCCTTCAATGCTCTGGCAGACTCCATTCCGGTGATCCAGGATTTTGAATGGGGCCTCAACGACAGTCCCGAGAATTTCCACCAGGACTTTACCCACTGCTATTTATTGACTTTTGCATCGGAAGAAGACCGAGATAGTATTTATACTCCCCATCCGGCGCATCAAGCCTTTGTGGCCAGTTTAGGTCCTCATCTGGAAAAGGTTTTTGTAGTCGACTATTGGGCGAATCCGTAATCAGGCATTCTTCCTTCTTTTTCGTCTTTTGATGCGTCGGATGATCACAAAAACTAAAGAGGTCATGAAAAAGACGAGAATACAGAGAATGACCATCACATTGGTGACGCCAGGGATAAGTGTGGAATTACGCTCCATTTGACTCTTTTCGAATTCGCCTAAGTAATCCTCAATAGGTTCTAGTCCAAGGCGCATTCTGCGGTCGTTGATGGTTTCCCAATTTTCAGTTGG
>CAZLGZ010000228.1:0-4097 GCA_964558965.1 uncultured Flavobacteriaceae bacterium | reverse complement strand
TCATACCGAGATTGTTTCCGAGAAGAATGCTGCTGAATATCGGAGGATAGTTCAATAGCTCCACGGTGACATCAGGGTTTCTCAGATATCCGTCGCGAAGTTTCGCTGTGATGAGAGAGTCTATTTCTCGTACAGATTTCCCTTCTGCATTTATATCCCCAATCAACGGCAACGACACAATGCCTGAGCCATCAACAAGGAACTCATCGGATAAATCTGGTTCATTCAGCACGAAGATTACCAATTGGTCGCCCGGTTCGAGCCGATACTCTCCAACTTCTCGTTTTAAGACAGTTTCGGTTTGTGAACCTGAAGAAGTTGGCGTCGTTCCGCATCCTGCCAATCCTATCGCACACATACCCAATACGGCACACTTCATAAAAGTAACGATATTCGCCAAGATAGGTCTCCCCTTCTAAATACTGGTCGATAAAAATGCGACCGTGTTTGCTTCAAGCCTCACCGCAGTCAATCTTCCGGAGATGTATGCTCCGGTATCAACGTTAATCCTGCGACTGTCCCAAAATGGTTTGTCTACAGGCGTATGGCCGTGGACAACAATGACGTCCAGTGGTTTCGTGTCATTCAAGAATTCTTCCCGAATCCAATATAGATCGCGTTCATCTTGTTGATCGAATGGTATTCCAGGCCGAAGTCCTGCATGAACGAAGCCATATCTGCCAATGCGAACAGACGGCAGAAGTTGCATCAAAAATTGTTCGTGCTCGGTTGGCAATGAAGACACCATAGACGCATGAACGTCTCGCCAATCCTCGAGCCGTGTTTGGTTACGAGGTGGTCGTACCCCATAAGAAACGAGTGTTTCTCGACCACCATATGAAGCCCACCTCGGACCAAATTCAGGATCGGCGATGAACTGCAACATCGCCTCTTCATGATTACCCTTTAGGCAGTACACATCGTAATTCGACAGACGTCCGCTCAAAATAGTGTCAATCACCTGACGGGACTGAAACCCCCGGTCGATATAGTCGCCCAGGAAGACAATGCTCGCATCACCCTCGTACCCAGCTGAGTCCTGATCAATCAAATCAATCAAATTTGAAAGCAGGTCAGCGCGGCCGTGAATGTCTCCGATCGCGTAAATGCGCTGACCTTCCTCTAGCGGCGGACCAGCCGGGTCATCAGCGAGTGTTTGTGGCGGCGTGGGCCCAGAGTTGGCCGGAGCATCCGGAACGAAGTAGTTGTCTTCGACCGAAATCGAACGACTTCGCGTCTGAGATCCAGATAACAAACGAGACAGGACAGAGCGCGCAACCGCTGCCGCAGCTTTTACAGCTTTGGCAGGTCGCTGCCGCAGCACATCCCCCAACCTTTTAAGCCACTCCACGATCGGTCTCTCTGTTAACTATGACCTGCTGCTAGCATGCCTCTAAGCAGTTGTCAGACCTCAGAATTTCAAATTTAACGAAAAAAGTACAGCCTGCTCATGATTTAGCGCAGCAAAAGCCATAATGCGAGGCCTATGAAGCCCCAGGCAACAGAACAGTATGCGACCAAAAACGCAGCAGACTTCCAAATAGGCCACTTTTCGCCGACGTCCGGTCCGGGCACACGTGGCTTATGGAGCTGATGAGGCGTACCTGTATGTTCGGCAGCTGTCGGTGTTTGTGACTCACCTGTATCTCGTTGATAGCTGGAAATCATTCCGCCTGCTCTATCTGCACATAACGCTGTTACGCTCTTTTGTTTAGCCTCACGCGTTCTCCTTGCGTGAAGATTAACGACCGTAGAAGTAATTGTGGCAGTCATACGACGCATCCAGTCTAGGATATTCTGTGTGTTTGTTGTTTTTGCTATGATTTCAGCATATAACCGCAAATAGAATTACGAGGAATTAATGTTATGGAACCAAGTGCGTACAGTTTGGTTCGATATTTCAGCGCGGCTATTATTTTTCTTGCAGGTGCCGTAGCTATTGCTGTTTCTGTAACAGTTTACAAAGACTACAAAACTGAAAGCTCCTTGAAAGCTGAAGAGTTTGATGCACAGCAGGCATCGTTAGACTGCTTGGCTGATAAACACTGCGGACCTTCGTCATTTCATTTGAAATTAGCGTCAGAACTGGATTTTGGAGATGATAAACAGCGTGAGCTCGCATCACGTCTAGCCAATAGAGCAGCAGACATCGATCCTAATGATCCAGAAACCTGGACGCTTATTGCGCGTCTGGAAGCCCAAAATGCTGGAGGAATGTCCCCCCAAGCATCCGACGCTTTAAGACGCTCAATCGAACTATGCTGGGTGTGTGATAATCAAGATTTGCTGCGCGAGCGTTTAGAACTTGTCTTGAAGAATTGGGACACCGCACCAGAAGATGTTCGTATCGCCGCCTTTGAAGGCGCAGAACTTCTTCGTTGGAAATATCAGGACGAAGACTTCCTTACAGCTCAGGATGATTTCGCGGTGCTCAAAAATATTCCGTTTGACGCTTATATCAAACAGATGGCGGCCCCAATGAAGCCAGATGAGCGCGTTCCTTAAGCTGGAACGACGATGCCATTTTTCTGAAGAAGCGCAGTAATTTTATCGCGGAAAGGGTTTAGTCCGAAAGATCTTGCGTGCGTACGCAAAGCATGAGGATCAAATGACATGGATTCAAATTCTGTGACAGCATCAATCAAACCCTCAACTGATTGATCCGTAAACAGATGACCGCTCTGACCAGGAATAACGGTATCAAGCGCCCCACCTCGCCCGTATGCGATAACCGGACGGCCCGCCGCCATGACCTCTACCGGAATCATACCGAAATCTTCTTCTCCAGGAAAAACAAGAGCTTGGCAGCTTGAGAAGTGCTTCTTTAAGTCTTCAAATCCGACACGTCCGAGGAATTTTACCGTACTGCCAGCGCGTTTCTCTAAGTCCTTACGTTGCTCACCATCGCCGATGACGAGTAATTTCTTTCCCATTTTGGAAAACGCATCGACGGCGATATCGAACCTTTTGTATCCGACGAATTCCCCTGCTGCGAGATAGTAGTCTTCAGGTTCCTTAAGCGGCAGTGCTTCAAATGCGTCGGTCGCCACGGGCGGATAAATGATTTCAGCATCGCGGCGATAATACTTCTCTATTCGTTTTGCGACGAAATTTGAGTTCGCTATGAATTGGTCCACTCGCATAGCGCTGGTGACATCCCAGGTCCTCAACCTATGAGCAATGCCCGGGAATACGCGCCTCGCAAGAAAACCCGCACTGTCATTGTACTCATGGTACAAATCCCAAATGTAGCGCATCGGTGAATGGCAATAGCACATGTGAAACGCATCTGGACGCGCAATAACACCTTTGGCTGGCCCTGACTCTGACGATATCACCAGATCATATGGAGACAGATCTATCTGCTCTAAAGCTCGCGGCATGAACGGCAAGTACTTTTGGTAATGCTTCACCGCGAAGGGCATTTTGGAAATGAAGGTCGTTTCGATGTTATGGCTTTTCAGGCCATCTGAAATCCTATTTTTATCAACGACATGGGTGAAAATATCAGCCTCTGGAAACATATCGGCAAGGGCTTTTACCACGCGCTCACCCCCGCGCATATTGGTGAGCCAGTAGTGAATTATCGCAACGCGCATCGCTGAAAAATCTCGCAAAAAAGGATTGAAACGAAGGTCCCGTTTCAATCCTTATATGAGCTTACTTACGTTTGGGTGAATCCTATCGGGCACCCTTGGAAGCCAAAATTGCCGGGATTGTTTTGGCAATAACTTTAACGTCCCCGACAACAGACCACTCACGCACGTAGCGGACATCTAGCGCAACACGCTCGTCATAGGTTGTGTCGCTTCTTCCGCTCACCTGCCAGAGACCTGTCAGGCCCGGACGGACGTCGGTGTAGTATATAAAGTCGGTGCCATACTTAGATATTTCGTTTTGTACGATAGGCCGTGGACCAACAATCGACATGTCACCACGAAGAATGTTCCAAAGCTGAGGCAGCTCATCGAGCGATGATTTGCGAAGAAACTTTCCAAGACGCGTGATACGCGGATCGTCGGTTAGCTTCTGAGTTGCCTCCCACTCTGCGCGAGCTTCAGGATTTGTCGCGAGCAAGTGATCAAGACGCTCTTGAG
>CAZLGZ010000227.1:0-4097 GCA_964558965.1 uncultured Flavobacteriaceae bacterium | reverse complement strand
TCATCAAAAACTAACTTAAATTTTTATCAAGATGAAAAAGTTTTACGGAAGTCTGCTGGCAGTTGCCCTCCTAGCGGTAGGATGTGCGGAGGATGATCCAGTGATTATCGACCCGATGGATGATGATCCGATTGTCTTCACTAGCGGATCAGCTGATTTCAGCACCTACGTAGCCATAGGGAACTCGCTAACAGCAGGTTTCTCGGACAACGCCTTGTTTATTGACGGACAGACCAACTCTTTCCCGAATATGCTGGCCCAGAATTTTGCCTTGGCTGGAGGAGGATCCTTCAATATTCCTTTTATGGCCGACAACCTTGGAGGAATGACTTTAGGCGGTAATCCCATTTCCGGTAACCGTTTAATCCTCTCCTTTGCTTCAGGCTCACCTGCACCGGTTCCAGTTGCAGGTACAGGAACAACTGAAATCTCGAATGTATTGTCCGGTTCTTTCAACAATATGGGAGTACCTGGCGCAAAAAGCTATCATGTTGTAGCGCCTGGGTATGGAAATCTGGCCGGTGTACCTATCGGACAAGCCAACCCTTACTACGCTCGTTTTGCAAGCAGCCCTAATGCTACTGTTTTGGGTGACGCTATGGCTCAAGGTCCAAGTTTTTTCACCCTGTGGCTAGGTAATAACGATGTCCTTGGCTTTGCTGCAAGTGGAGGTAGCGGGGTAGACCAGGCCGGAAATCTAAACCCAGCAACTTATGCAGGGAATGATATCTCCGACCAAAACGTTTTTGCGAGTGTTATGAACGGAATTCTTCAGACTCTAACTTCTGGAGGTGCCGAAGGAGCTATAGCCAACATTCCTGACGTTTTAAAGACGCCTTATTTCAACACGGTTCCTTTCAATGCAATTCCATTAGATCAGGCGACTGCCGATGTAGTTAATGCAGCTTACGCAGCCTATAATGGCGGTCTAGCTCAATTGCAGCTAGGAGGTTTGATTAGCGCCGAGGAATTAGCGAAAAGAACCATCAACTTTACAGCTGGGCAAAACGCAGTGGTTATTATCGATGAGGACTTGACCGATCTGACTGCCTTTAATCCTGGTCTGATCAATATGCGTCAGGCCACGGCCGAGGATCTTTTGATTCTCCCTTCTTCTTCCTTCTTAGGAACTCTAGCTAATCCTCAGGATCCAACATCCATTAACGGTGTTGCTGTTCCTTTAGCGGACAACTGGGTCGTTACTCCGGAAGAAGCCATGTTGATCGACAATGCCATTGCTGGATACAACCAAACGATCGCAGCGCTTGCTACGCAATATGACATTGCCCTTGTGGACGCGAACACTCTATTTGATGATTTGGTTGCCAACGGATTCGTTCAAGCGGATGGGTCAGTTGTTACTGCTGCTTTCGCTACTGGTGGAGGTTTCTCCTTGGATGGAGTTCACCCTTCTCCTCGTGGATACGCCATTTTGGCAAACGCCTTTAGTGCAGCGATCAACGCGAAGTATGGGTCCAATATGCCTATGGTCAATCCATTGAATTTTACTGGTCTCTATGTGAACTAAGTTCGCAGAACAAAGAATTTGTACTTTAGGGGTACGTCCATTGGATGTACCCCTAATTTTTTGCCCATGAAAGTCTTATTGCGCACCCTTTTATCTGCCCTTGCTGTCATCGCTTTGGCTCACTTTTTACCCGGCGTTCACGTCGATAACTTTGTCACTGCAATTTGGGTCGCCATCGCCTTGGGTATTTTTAATTTTTTCGTCAAGCCTTTCCTAATCATTTTGACCCTCCCCATTACCATCATTACCCTGGGATTTTTCCTGTTGGTGGTCAATGCCCTGATTATTCAACTCGCTGATTATTTTATCAGTGGATTTCAGGTAGACGGCCTCTGGTGGGCTATTCTATTCAGTTTGTTGCTCTCTTTGCTGCAATCCCTGCTCTTTAAAATGCTGAAAGAGGACCCCAAGCCACACCGAAAGCCCAGAGCAGAAGGCGAATAAGTATTTGCTCCACCTTTTAAAATAGACTACTTTTGCTCCCCCTTTTAGGGATGTAAAGTTGACGTATGAATATTACTAAGGAGCAGATTGACGATCTGAACGCAGTTGTAACTGTAGCTGTAAGCAAAGAAGATTACCAAAAAAACGTAGACGGAATTCTTCAGAATTACCGTAAACAAGCCAATATTCCTGGGTTTCGGAAAGGACAAGTTCCGATTGGACTGATCCGCCAGCAATACGGAAAAGCCGTTCTGGTTGATGAGGTAAACAAACTTCTTCAAGATTCTTTGAACACTTACCTCAAAGAAGAAAAACTAGACGTTTTGGGCAACCCCTTGCCGCGTCTAAAGGAAGACTTTGATTGGGACCAGGAGCCCCTGGCTTTTGAGTTTGAATTGGGTCTGGCTCCATCATTCGACGTTAAGCTAAAAACCCGCAAAAGCATTACCCACTTCCAAATCAAGGCCGACAAAAAGGAAGTCGATCAACAGATCGAACGCATCCAGAAACAGTACGGCAAGTTGATCAGCAAGAACGAAGTGGCCAAAGAGGATGAAGTGACGGGTAGTTTCCGCAATGCTGAGGAAGAAATCGAGCACAAAACTACCTTTGAAGTGAGCCAAGTCGCTGCCAAAAAAGCAGCCAGCACTTTGGTCGGTGCTAAACCTGGCGATATCATTAAACTAAAAACCAAAGGCCTTTTCAAAGAGACCTACCAATTGGCGGGTAACCTTGGAGTTGCCGCCGATAAGGCCGAAAAACTCAACGTGGAAGTTGATTTCGAAATCGAAGAAGTCAACCACAGAGAAGCTGCTGAATTAAACCAAGAGTTATTCGACAAGATCTTCGGCCCAGACCAAATCCACTCAGAGCAGGAAATGCGCGACAAAATTGTTGCCGATTCTGAGGCTCAGTTCGTACAGCAGTCCGATCAAAAATTGCTCAACGACATTACGGAACGTCTAATTGAGCAATGCGATTTTAAACTGCCGAATGACTTCCTAAAAAAATGGATCCAAGCCAGTTCTGAAGAGCCTATTTCTGATGACCAGGCCAAAGAGGAATACGAGAAGTCTGAGAAAGGGATTCGCTACCAACTCATTGAAGCCAAAATCATCGATGAGCATGGCTTAAGCGTATCTCAAGAAGAACTTATCGATTTTGCCAAAGGATTTATGAAATCTCAGATGGCTCAATACGGTCATATGAATCCTTCCGAAGAGGAGCTTTCTTCTTTGAGCATGCGTATTTTGGGGAACCCGGAAGAGGCGAAAAGACTGTCACAACAGTTGATGAGCCAAAAACTGTTGGAGCTCTATAAAAAAGAGGCAAATCTGAAGGTAAAGGAAGTTTCTTATGAAAACTTTATCAAGGAAGCCTATGGCAGTTAGCCGGTAAAATAGCTGTATCTTTAAATCGCTTTTAGGGAATCGTTGAAGGTTTCCTTTGTTTTACTTGTCGACAACTATGGACTACGGAAAAGAATTCAAAAAGTTTGCTACCCTGGATCAAGGGGTAAACAGCCTCTATTACGATAAAATCATCAGCAGCATGTTCCCGACGAGCATGACGCCGAACATCATTGAAGAACGCCAAATGAATATTGCCGTCTTTGATGTCTTCTCTCGTCTGATGATGGACCGAATCATCTTTATGGGAACAGGAATCAACGACCAGGTCGCTAACATCGTCCAGGCCCAGCTCCTTTTCTTGGAAAGTACCGATTCGACGAAAGATATTTCTATTTACATCAACTCGCCAGGTGGAAGTGTCTACGCCGGTTTAGGTATCTACGACACCATGCAGTTTATCAAGCCTGATGTGGCGACCATCTGTACCGGTATTGCGGCTTCTATGGCTGCCGTACTTTTGTGCGCTGGAGAAAAAGGAAAACGCAGTGGTCTTACCCACAGCCGAGTGATGATTCACCAGCCACTTTCAGGTGTGCAAGGACAGGCCTCAGACATTGAAATTGCGGCCAAGGAAGTGCTTAAACTGAAAGACGAACTCTACCACATCATTGCTAATCACAGCGGACAAACCTTCGACAAAGTTTACGAAGACAGTGACCGCGACTACTGGATGAAGGCCGAAGTGGCCAAAGAATACGGGATGATCGACGAGA
>CAZLGZ010000226.1:0-4147 GCA_964558965.1 uncultured Flavobacteriaceae bacterium | reverse complement strand
AAGCTTTTCCGTCTTCACTCTCGATGAGTTCCAGAAATTTAGGCGTTAGCGGAAAGAAGGCATCCTCTGTTTCAACCAGGTTCCCGAACTGCTCAGGAAATAAATAACTTACCACATGCCCCTGTTCCTTCAAAAGAGCGCCGATCGCCAGGAAGGGTTCAACATCTCCACGGGTACCGATGGATGTGAGGAGGATTTTCATAACCCTAATATCGAAAAGATTAGCCGATCTGACTGATAATTGTCGAGTCGGTTATTTTATCATCATCCGCCAAAAGGAAGGCCTTACTCAACACCAGAGACAAACCTCTATCTCCTTCGAATGGCAAAAAGACATTGTCCAGATTGCTGTCCTTACCTCTCGCTGGAACGATACACAGGTACTGATCATTAGGCTCCATCAATATATTGGAGCTTCCGATATGAATCTTGTAGGTTCTCTTCTTTCCTTTGACCTTAAGAAATTTGCCTTCAATTTGCGAGACCTTGGCTATTCTTAGTTTCGGCACCAGTTTTTCAAGCACGGTCTTACGGGTTTTGGCGATCTCATTGAGTTCTCCGAAGGAATAACTGTGCCAGTAGGGTCGATATTCCTGTCGCAGCCCTCCTCCATCAATCCATTGAGGATCATTTCCGACACTGGCAACACCGACAAATAAATCCGTGTCACGCATGATTTCTGAAAAGACAATTTTGGGAATATCCGAAAGCGGAACACCATCCCCCAAATTATTGAGAAAGCGCACCTGATCGGTTGTTACATAATCCCAAATGCCTGTGTCGTTAAAGGCATCATCGGCGGCCAATTCATCAACCCAAAACTGGGCTTCAAGCTGATGTTCTTTTAAGGGGATACGGGCGATTTCTCCTGATTTCCCATCATCATAGGCCCCCAATAAGGAATACCGCCAGCCCCTTAAAGCCGTTAATGCGTTGAATTGATGTTGTTTTAAAATATGAGCAGCCATCCTATTGCTATACACTCCGGTCTGAATTTCGGCATCCGTCAATAAATAGACCTCCCGATATACTTGCTTTAAGGCTTGCTTCCTCTGTGATTCTTCAAAAAATGCTCTCCATAACATCACCTCCTCAGAAGTCACATTGACCGGATGCCATAACCTTACTTCTTTGCTATCCTCGATCCAATCCAAATCCTGTCCATTGTAATCAATCCACTGCCCTTCTTGATAAAGAGCAGACACAAATTTGTTGCCATCGTTAAACTCCCAAACCAAATCCTTAGCAAGAAAGCTTATCAGTCCGTGATGGAGATAGTACTTGGAAAAATCCTCTTGTTTCCAAACTCGATCATACAAATAAGAGCGATCGATTCGATCTCGTTGAGAGGTTAGGTATTTCTTGATCTGGGCCACCTCATTCTTTGCCTTTTTCAATTGCTCTTTATGCTTGGCCTTGGACTTTGTAAAGGCTGGCGCCGTCTTTTGAAATTGGCCATCAGGCTTAATCCAGGTCGAAGTCACTTGACCAATGCCGCGAATTTCAATCTCTAGTTTATAGTCCTCAAATGCATAGGACTTACGCCCCTCCGCGAGCCCAAAATCTGGGATAGATCGCTCTTCGATTTCGTGGGACGAAACACCCAACTTGGCCGAAGATTCTTCTAGGTACTTCTCAATTAATTTCTTCGTGTTGGTTTGGCGAATCTGAAGTTTTAATCGTGATAAGTGACTGATTCCTTCCAGGCCTTTTGTATGACCAAGAACATAGATACAGGCGTTACCCACACTAGCTGCAGTAGGTCCCGTTCCTGGTATTTTTTGAAAAGCTCTTACCGTGAGTTTTGCAACCCAATTCAAGGTTTGTGAATCGTGAAATTTGGTTAAGCTCCAAACCAATCCCTTCAGCAAGACCTGATTCTTTTCATGCAAAAAGGCATAGGTGCTGTAGTGGTACTGACTGTTGTTATAAGAATGAACCGTTTCTATGACATTCATAGAAATCACCTCTTCGATCCAGCGGTAAACCTGTTGCTTGAATGGTTTCGCGCCGATTGAATCGATGAGTTCACTGGTTGTCTTCAGGTATTTGGCAGAGGGTTTAGACCCCGAAACCTTAATGAACTCATGAAGAAGGCAGAACCATTGTTGAGCCGTCTCCTCGTCCATAGCTGCAATATCACCATTGACCATTGGTGCCCATTGATCCTCCGGAAGAACATAAGCCGGAACCGATGAACCCTCTTCCGAATTCTGAAATAGTAGTTTTTCTGTCTTGACCCTGGCCTTCTCTAAATCAGAACCGTAGTAATTCGCATTCTGTTTTAAATGAGGCCACAAAAGCATCTTTTCGAGAAATGTTCTTAATGATTCTGAGAGCCCTCTGTCTTTTATGATGCGTTCTACTTGTTGAAGAGAAAACCCCATCGGCCATTGATTAAAAGTCATTCCGCCAGAATCATCAGATCGCTTGTATTCCTGTATTAGATGAGCAATTTCTTCGTCCGAAAATTTCAGATTACTCCTCATCATCAGGCTGAACAACTGGGGTAAAAAATGGGATAACTTAAAGACGTCTTCCCTTCCGGCATAGCCTCCCGGAATTCGCGATTTCTTTTTGTACTTATTAATTAAAGGGATCAGATAAAGAAGAAATTCCTTTTTGGTTTGGACATCCTTCTTTTTAAGTGCATTGTAGGATTCAAGCTTTCCGAAAGGGGTGGATTCCCAATAGTTGCGACGATCTCGAAATGCCTCCTCATACATCCCAGAAATTAAATCATCAAACTCCTTGTTGGACTTTAGCTCTTTCTCTCCTTTTCCAAATAGGTTGGAAATCGTTTCTTTAAACCCCATACCTCTGTTATCCTCCAACAAGGGGGGTTAATTTCACAAAATGTACTTCGGTTTCTTTTCCGACAAGGACTTCCTGTTCAAGGCTTTCGGCTTGTTGGTCATCAATTAAAATGAAGAACCCATTGGTCTGAAAAGCTTCCCAGGCAACGAAAACTTGTTTTTCTGCATCAATGGGGGCCTTTTTTTTGAGTCTGAATCCATTGAGGGTTTGCTCTGCCTGGGAGGGCTGAATGAGGCCTTTAAAATACTCTGGCAAACTGGCATTGTAATTGGCTACTTCGGCTTCAACTCTGGCCGCAATAAGATCCTTGACAGTAGTTCTTTCACTCTCTACCGAAATCTGTATTTTATTTAAAATATCACCGGTAAAGGTGGCGTCTTTAAGGGTGAGAATCATTCACTTCTATTTTCCTTAAAGCTATAACATTAATTGATTTAGGGGGTACAGAAAACTGTATCTCTATCTAAACTTTTCACGCTTAAAGAGGTAAGGATGATTTTGGTCTTACAGCAAGTAGGACGGGCTAATCTCTGGTGTTCATCAGTTGGGGACAAAACATAATGTACCTCTTTTTTCTGCTACCACATGGTCATACCTAGAATCAATTTGAGTTCTTCCGAATTCTTGAATGTATCTATTCTATTATGCTTCTGTGAATCCAGCTATTGTACTTGTGCACACTGAATTTGTCTTTATCAATAAGGGTGTCTATTGGTTTAGAAAAATTAAACTCAGAAACACTGTAATCCGACTTTACCACTTTTAATTCAAAAGCCTCGCC
The DNA here is from genome assembly GCA_964558965.1 of uncultured Flavobacteriaceae bacterium. Lineage (GTDB taxonomy): Bacteria > Bacteroidota > Bacteroidia > Flavobacteriales > Flavobacteriaceae > Aureicoccus. The sequence goes on along the minus strand of CAZLGZ010000226.1, from coordinate 549 downwards.
CTCCTTTAAATTCCACTTCTTTTTCACATCATAAGGATAGCTTTCCGTTCGGTGGTATACCGTTTCGTTTTTGACAAAAAAATAGTAGACTATATAAGAACTTTTGTAACCGTACTTAAATTTTTCGATTGTCCCAACCGTAACAAAAGAGTCGTTAGCCAATTTATTCTGACGGTCATCTTCAAGAGAAAGGCCGAATAAGATGAAGGGCAAAGGCACGAATAGTACGGTCAAAACAGAGTAGACAATGGTTTTTTTAGTCCATTTATGTTTCGGCTTCTTCTTGCCCACGGTGAGTGATTTTGCGAGTTGTTATCTTATAATTCCTTGAAAACATCAACTTATTACAATCGGGCCAGATATCGCGTGCTAGCCTAATTATATATTCTGAATTCACAATTAATTCCCTAATTATGATTGATGCCAGAGTCCATTAATGTACATAAATACTGAATTCCTTACCAAGAGATAACTATTTCACCGCCCATTTAAGGCCATAGGATTTATATTAGCATACTTAACCCATTAGCCAATCCGCTTTTCAAATGC
>CAZLGZ010000225.1:752-4164 GCA_964558965.1 uncultured Flavobacteriaceae bacterium | reverse complement strand
AGCCGATGCTGTAAACAACCTTTTTGTTTTTGGGCACAATTACGCCCTGACCTCTCTGGTAAACAGCCTGGGGGATCTCTACATCGAAAATGTGCCCACAGCAGGTCTGGTTGAGATTCAATTCGACATCTTGCAGTGGAATGAGATTTCCGAAGGAAAAACCGCTTTTCAATTATTCCCTAAACACCTAAAATAAACAAGAGCGCCAATGGCCCGTCCCAAAAACGACTACATCAATAGAGAAATAAGCTGGTTGCATTTTAACGACCGGGTTTTGCAGGAATGTGCAGATCCCAAAGTACCCCTGATCGAACGCCTGCGCTTTCTGGGTATTTTCAGTAACAACCTGGACGAGTTTTTTAAGGTGCGCTATGCCACAGTAAAGCGAATTGTGGATGCCGGTAAATCCGGTAAGAGTGTTTTGGGAGGGGAAAAGGCCAAGGACCTTCTGGAAGAAATTACCACCAATGTGATCCAGCTTCAATCCAAAAGCTCGCAGATTCTCGGTGAGATTCAGGAGGAACTAAAGGAACAAGGCATCTATATTATTGATGAGACCCAAGTGGAATCTGATCAAGAAGATTTCATTCTTGAATACTTCTATGAAAAGGTTAATCCGGAGCTCATCACAATTATACTCAATAAGGATGTTGACTTTCCGCGATTAAAAGACACGGCGGCCTACCTGGCTGTGCGATTGGTTCTAAAATCCAAGGATAAGAAGGAGGAGAGCAAGAACTTCCAATATGCCCTGATCGAAATACCCAGCAGTATTGATCGCTTTGTGGTCTTACCCGAAAAAGACGGTAAGCAGCACATCATTATCCTCGATGATTTGATTCGCTTTTGCTTGGGTGAAATCTTTACCATGTTTGAGTATTCCGAGATTTCGGCACATATGATTAAGATCACTCGAGATGCGGAGCTCGATATTGATGAGGATTTGTCCAAGAGTTTTATCGAGAAGATTTCGAGTAGTGTGGCTCACCGAAAGATTTCGAATCCGGTGCGCTTTGTCTACGATAAGCGCATCAAGATTGATACCCTTCGCTTCTTGAAAGACAAGATGGATATCGAAGAGACCGATAGTGTAATTCCCGGAGGCCGCTACCACAACCGACGTGATTATATGGGCTTTCCGCATTTGGGTCGTACTGACCTCCAATACGGGAAGATCGAACCCCTGCCCATCAAAGGCTTTGATTTGAAGAAGAGTCTGTTCGCTCAGGTGGCCAAAAGAGACTACCTCCAGTATGTGCCCTACCACACTTACGCCTACACCGTTAACTTCTTAAAAGAAGCTGCGCTGGATCCCAAGGTGACCGAAATTAAGATTACCGTTTACCGCCTGGCCAAGAATTCACAAATCGCGGCGGCCTTGATTAACGCGGCCAAGAACGGAAAGAAGGTCACGGTACAAATTGAACTACAGGCTCGTTTTGACGAACGTGCGAATATCAAATACGCTAACCAATTTAAAGAGGAAGGGATTCGTTTGATTTTTGGGGTTCCCGGCTTGAAGGTACACAGCAAAATTTGTCTGGTTGAGCGAGAAGAAACTCCCGGGCATACCACACGCTATGGTTTTATCAGTACGGGGAACTTCAATGAAAAAACAGCCCGGATCTACACCGATTACACCCTCTTTACGGCGCATGAAGAAATTTTAAGGGAGCTCGACAAGGTCTTTGACTTTTTTGAGACCAGTTATAAGATCAATAAGTACCGACACTTAATCGTTTCGCCTCACTATACGAAGAATGCATTCTTACGTTTGATCGATAACGAGATTGCCCTGGCCCAGGAAGGAAAGGAAGCCTCCGTCAAACTCAAGATGAACAGCCTGACCTCTTATAAAATGGTTGATAAGCTCTATGAGGCAAGCCGGGCAGGGGTAAAGGTTCAGCTGATTGTCAGAGGAATTTGCTGCCTTGTTCCCGGAGTAAAGGGGATGAGTGAGAACATCGAAGCCATATCGGTGGTCGATAAGTTCTTGGAGCACCCGCGTTTGTTCATCTTTGGCAACGGTGGAGATACCCGTATGTATCTTTCTTCTGCGGATTGGATGACCCGTAACTTGGATAACAGGGTGGAGGTAGGTTGTCCGATCTACGATCCGGAAGTGCAGCAGGAACTATTGGAAACCTTTGAGATTTGCTGGCGAGATAATGTCAAGGCTCGTGTATTCTCTGAGAAACACGATAACGCCTATCGCCAGACCGGAAAACCGGAGGTGAGGTCCCAGTTTGCGACTTACGCTTATTACCAGAATAAATTAGAGGGCTAACAAAAGCCTATCCGTGCATGGTCTCTTTCTTGCCCAGATCTTTCATGAGTTGGGCTTCGTAAGCCAAAAGGTCCTGCCATTTTTGGTCGACTTCTTCCCGCTTGCCAAATTTTCGAGCAAAGCCTAAGAACATGGTGTAGTGGTTGGCTTCACTGATCATGAGTTTGCGGTAGAATTCAGCGAGGTCCTCGTCTTGAATATGCTCTGATAGTAGGCGGAAACGTTCACAGCTTCTCGCTTCGATTAGGGCAGCGTAGAGTAATTTGTGGATCAGGTGGGTTTCGCGGCTCCCTCCTTTGGGGAAGAATTTCATCAACTCGATCACGTATTCATCCTTGCGTTCACGCCCCAAGACCCAGCCGCGTTTGAGGATGTGGTCGTGTACCATGCGGAAGTGCCCCATTTCTTCCTGTGCCAAAGCGACCATCTCTTCCACCAGTTCCGATTTCTCTGGAAATCCAATGATTAAAGAAATGGCCGTGCTGGCCGCCTTTTGCTCGCAGTAGGCGTGGTCGGTCAGGATCTCTTCGATATTTTTCTCGACGATATTCACCCAGCGGGGATCGGTGGGTAATTTGAGTCCTAGCATTACTTTTTCTTCAGCCATTTCTGCAAGTTTAACGTGATTCTGCAAAAATACGCCACTTACCCATATACGAAAGCCTTTTGCGGATAGTTATCTTTGTAGATATACGCATGTAATCCCTATGCCTACGACCCAAAAAATGGTTGCTTTATTGGAGTCTCTGCCCGGTTACGACTGGTTGCAAGGAAGACTAGAAGGATTGAAGGATGCCGATTCAGCTCGCGATCTGTACATGGCCTACACTTTATGTGCCCAGCACTTTACGGATACCCCGATGAAGGGGGCTGAACAGACCCACTCCTTGTTTGGGATTCATCCTCCCAGCGAGAAGGAATATGCCCGTTTGAGCTTGCTTCACGCGGCTCTGGAAGATCGTGCTGCTTTTTACACGCCCAAGGTATTGAAGTTGATTCAGGTGGCCGATACCGGTGAGCTGATCACCTTTTTACGCTATCTGGTTGTCTTGCCAGAGCACAAGGAATTTGTCTTTGCCGCGGTAGAAGCCCTGCGCACCCATATTGCCGATGTGTTTGAAGCCA
>CAZLGZ010000225.1:0-742 GCA_964558965.1 uncultured Flavobacteriaceae bacterium | reverse complement strand
GCCCTAAACAACCCTTACCCCAAGGCTTTTTTCAATGAACAGCAATGGAACCAGATGTACCTAAAGGCTGCCTTTATGCAATTGGATCTAACGCAAATTGATGGGGTAGAGGAGAGAGCCAATAGCAACCTCACCCGCATCATTTCGGATTATGCACACGAACGATGGGCCGCCTCAAGGCAAATAGATCCTTGTATTTGGAGGCCTGTGAGTCCTTTTTTGGATGCCGTTCTGCTCGCCGATATGAAGCGCCTCTTTGGAAGTGATTATAAAGCAGAACGCTTAGCGGCGTATCTGGTCGCGAATAAGGCCGGGTCAGCGGATTTACAAGAAGAAATTAATAACAACGCAGCCCTGGAGGCCGAGATTCCCGAAGGAAATCCCTGGGAGACCGTTCGAGACCTCTGGACTAGCGAATTGAACTAATTGTTGTCGAAAAATACTATGGAAGAAAAATTACGTTGGATTGATCCTCACGTGCACATGAGTGCTCGTACTACAGACGATTACGAAGCCATGGCTGCTGCCGGTGTTGTGGCGGTGATTGAGCCTTCTTTTTGGCTGGGGCAACCCCGAACACAAGTGGGTTCTTTTCAGGATTATTTTTCCAGCCTTGTGGGTTGGGAACCTTTTAGAGCCAGTCAGTTTGGAATCAAGCACTACTGCACGATTGGTCTCAACTCCAAGCAAGCCAATAATGAAGCCTTGGCCGAAGAGGTCATGGAATTATTGCCTCTTTATC
>CAZLGZ010000224.1:0-4257 GCA_964558965.1 uncultured Flavobacteriaceae bacterium | reverse complement strand
ATTTTGCTACCGCTAAGAACATTCCCGATTACCCGGATTTTCTGGACATTCAAATAAAGTCGTTCCAAGACTTTTTCCAATTAGAAACAAAATCAGACGAAAGAGGAAATGAAGGTTTGTACAACACCTTCATGGAGAATTTTCCAATTACCGACACACGAAACCAGTTCGTGTTGGAGTTTTTGGATTACTTCATCGATCCGCCTCGTTACACCATCCAAGAGTGTATTGAGCGTGGTTTGACCTACAGTGTGCCATTGAAGGCTCGTTTGAAATTGTACTGTACAGATCCGGAGCACGAAGATTTTGAAACCATCGTTCAGGACGTGTATTTGGGTACGATCCCGTACATGACTCCTAGTGGTACTTTCGTGATCAATGGTGCTGAGCGTGTTGTAGTTTCTCAATTACACCGTTCTCCAGGGGTATTCTTTGGTCAGTCTTTCCACGCCAACGGTACCAAATTGTACAGTGCTCGTGTAATTCCATTCAAGGGTTCTTGGATTGAATTCGCGACCGATATCAATGGCGTGATGTACGCTTATATTGATCGGAAGAAAAAATTACCTGTAACAACATTGTTCCGGGCTATCGGATACGAACGCGACAAAGACATTCTCGAAATTTTCGACTTGTCGGAAGAAGTAAAAGTTTCCAAGGCAGGATTGAAGAAGGTTCTCGGTCGCAAGCTTGCCGCCCGTGTCTTGAATACCTGGCATGAAGACTTCGTAGATGAAGATACAGGGGAGGTTGTTTCTATTGAGCGAAACGAGATTGTTCTCGATCGCGATACCATCCTGGATAAAGAACATGTAGAGCAAATCTTGGACGCCGATGTTAAAACCATCCTACTCCACAAAGAGAACAACGCTCAATCAGATTACGCGATCATCCACAATACCCTTCAGAAGGATCCGACTAACTCGGAAAAAGAAGCGGTAGAGCACATTTATCGTCAACTGCGTAATGCAGAACCACCCGATGAAGAAACCGCTCGTGGAATCATCGATAAATTGTTCTTCTCGGATCAACGCTACAACCTCGGTGAGGTAGGGCGTTACCGAATGAACAAGAAGTTAGGACTGGATATCGGAATGGATAAACAGGTTCTGACAAAAGAAGATATCATTACCATCATCAAATACTTGATTGAATTGATCAACTCTAAGGCAGAGATTGATGATATCGATCACTTGTCTAACCGTCGTGTGCGTACGGTAGGGGAGCAGCTTTCGCAGCAATTTGGTGTTGGTTTAGCTCGTATGGCTCGTACCATTCGTGAGCGTATGAACGTTCGTGACAACGAGGTATTTACTCCGATTGACTTGATCAATGCGAAGACGCTTTCTTCTGTGATCAACTCTTTCTTCGGAACAAACCAGTTGTCTCAGTTTATGGACCAGACCAACCCGCTTGCAGAGATCACGCACAAGCGTCGTCTCTCTGCACTGGGGCCAGGTGGTCTTTCCAGAGAGCGTGCCGGATTTGAGGTACGTGATGTTCATTATACCCACTACGGACGCCTTTGTCCTATTGAAACTCCTGAAGGTCCAAACATTGGTTTGATCTCTTCTCTTTCTGTTTTCGCGAAAGTGAACAGCATGGGATTCTTGGAGACTCCTTACCGTGAGGTGAAGGATGGCAAGGTAAATACAGCCGAGTTTAAATATTTAAGTGCTGAAGAGGAAGAAGGAATGAAAATCGCCCAGGCGAATATTCCTTTGGCTAAGGACGGTAAAATTGAAAACGATCGGGTTATTGCTCGTGAGGAAGGTGACTTCCCGGTAGTAGAGCCAACTGCGGTGAACTATACCGATGTTGCTCCAAACCAGATCGCTTCGATTTCGGCTTCTTTGATTCCTTTCTTGGAGCACGATGATGCGAACCGTGCACTGATGGGATCAAACATGATGCGTCAGGCAGTACCTCTATTGCGTCCTGATTCTCCTATCGTTGGAACAGGTCTAGAAAAGCAGGTGGCTACTGATTCTCGTGTATTGATCAATGCAGAAGAAGACGGGGTGATCGATTACGTAGATGCACAAAAGATCATCTTGAAGTACGAGCGCAGTGAAGAAGAGCAGTTGGTGAGTTTTGAAGATGAATTCAAGACCTACAACCTGATCAAATTCCGTAAAACGAACCAGGGAACATCGATCAACTTGAAACCGATTGTCCGCAAGGGTGATAAGGTGAAAAAGGGTCAGGTACTCTGTGAAGGATATGCAACGCAGCTTGGTGAATTGGCCTTGGGTCGAAACATGAAAGTTGCCTTCATGCCTTGGAAAGGATACAACTTCGAGGATGCGATTGTAATCTCTGAAAAAGTGGTACGTGAAGATATTTTTACTTCCATTCACATTGATGAGTACGCTCTTGAAGTCCGTGATACCAAACTCGGTGCGGAAGAATTGACTAATGATATCCCGAACGTTTCGGAAGAAGCCACGAAGGACCTCGATGAGCACGGTATGATCCGTATTGGTGCTGAAGTGAAGCCCGGTGATATTTTGATTGGTAAGATTACTCCGAAAGGGGAATCTGATCCAACACCGGAAGAAAAACTACTTCGTGCCATCTTTGGAGACAAGGCAGGAGATGTAAAAGATGCTTCTTTGAAGGCCTCTCCTTCTCTACGTGGTGTCGTTATCGATAAAAAACTTTTCTCTCGTTCTATCAAAGACAAGAGAAGAAGAAGTGAAGACAAGGAGGCTATTTCCAAATTGGAATTGGACTACGAAGTGAAATTCCAGCAGCTTAAGGATGTATTGGTTGAAAAACTATTCGCCCTGGTTGGAGGAAAGACTTCTCAAGGAGTGATCAACGATTTGGGTGAAGAAGTTCTTCCTAAAGGAAAGAAGTACACCGTTAAGATGTTGAATTCTGTTGATGATTTCGCTCACCTTGTGGGAGGAAGCTGGACAACAGATGACAACACCAACCGTATGGTGGCTGATTTGCTTCACAACTACAAGATCAAATTGAACGACTTGCAAGGAAACTTGCGTCGCGATAAGTTCACGATTTCTGTTGGAGATGAACTTCCAGCTGGAATCATGAAATTGGCCAAGGTATACATCGCCAAGAAGCGTAAGCTGAAGGTAGGTGATAAGATGGCTGGACGTCACGGTAACAAAGGTATTGTTGCTCGAATCGTTCGCCAGGAAGATATGCCGTTCTTGGAAGATGGAACTCCGGTGGATATCGTATTGAACCCACTAGGTGTACCTTCTCGTATGAACATTGGTCAGATCTACGAAACGGTTCTTGGATGGGCTGGTCAAAAACTAGGGAAGAAGTACTCAACCCCAATTTTTGACGGTGCTACTTTGGACCAAATCAACGAATTCACAGACGAGGCAGGAATTCCTCGTTTCGGACACACTTATCTCTACGACGGTGGAACCGGTGAGCGTTTTGATCAACCTGCAACTGTTGGGGTGATTTACATGCTGAAACTGGGTCACATGGTAGATGATAAGATGCACGCCCGTTCCATTGGACCATACTCTTTGATTACGCAACAACCTTTGGGTGGTAAAGCCCAATTCGGTGGACAGCGATTTGGAGAAATGGAGGTTTGGGCTCTTGAAGCTTATGGAGCTTCCTCTACTCTAAGAGAGATTTTGACAGTTAAATCGGATGATGTCATCGGTCGAGCCAAAACCTACGAGTCTATCGTAAAAGGGGAGACCATGCCAGAACCTGGATTGCCAGAATCCTTTAACGTTTTGATGCACGAGCTCAAAGGTCTGGGCTTGGATATCAGATTGGAAGAATAGAATAAGAGTCCTGATAAGAATAATAGAATAATATATGTGACTGAAATTAACATATAAGAGATAGATAGTTATGTTAATATAAGGAATAACATATACATATTATTATTATTATTATTACTTATATTTTTATATATATAGGTAGTAGTGGGTGACCATACTACTACAGAGCCCCCATTTTAAAATGAAAACATATTATTCGGTTAGCAAAAATATTTTTCATATTCTTAGTGTTGAGGTGTGTGCGATTACGTACATGAATAATTTGACAAAAAGATAGACATATATTTAGGTATATGTACGTATACGTTTTACTTGTGTGAGTTTCACCAGGTTTATTCATGGGGTGGAGATTGTGTGCACTGGGGATGCAACATACATGTCACGTTGACTAGCGTGACAGCGACTTCAGGAAGTGGCGCAAGGGAGCTATCTTTGTGCAAACGAGTCGAGTTTGATTTCAAATACTCTAATGAGG
>CAZLGZ010000223.1:0-4263 GCA_964558965.1 uncultured Flavobacteriaceae bacterium | reverse complement strand
ACGGATTCATCCACATCATTCTTCAGGAAAACACATTGGCAAAGGCCTGTACCAAATCCACTTCCTGAAAGTTTCCGGTACCAACCACTTGAGTAGCGACCTGTCCGGTCAAGGCCAAAATAGGAGCCCGATCAACCCGAGCATCCCAAAGACCCGTGTACATATTAGTGGCTCCAGGTCCGGCGATAGAAAAACAGGCTGCGGGCTTCCCGGTGAGTTTCCCATAAGCAGAGGCAGCAAAAGAGGCAGCACCTTCATGTCGAATTCCAAAATACCGGAGTTTTCCTTCTTGTTCTTTTCGTTTCATCGCATCGGCGAAGCCCAAATTCGAGTGTCCCACCATTCCAAAAACACGGTCTACCCCCCAATTAATCATGGTTTCCACCATTACATCAGAAACGGTTGCTCGGTGTTCCGGCTCCGGGTCCAAGCCGACAAAAATGGCCCCGTCTTCTTCCTTGACCTCGTAGGTCGGCACCCCATCGTCATAACCTCCAGGAGGCAGTCCAGTACACGGATGAAAGTCCCAGCCGTGCCAAGGGCAACGCAGCATTCCCTTTTCGATAGAGCCTTCACCCAGGGGTCCTCCCTGGTGTGGGCAGCGATTATCCAAAGCAGAAAACTTTCCCTCAAAGTGAGTGAGGCATATTCCTTTGTGACCGGCGGTAACCGATTTAACTCTTCCTTCCGGCAGACGGTCTTTGTTGTCTAGTACCCGGTACCATATTTTTTCACTCATCTCTTAAACTGTTTCAAGTGTTCTGATTTTATTCTGTATTTGCAGGAGGCAGGAGTTTTTTCACCAAGGCTCCAACACTGAGACCTTGAACCAGTATAGAAAAAACAACTACGCAATAAGTAATAAACAAGAGGGATTCACGGAAAGGCCCTTCAGGCAAACTCAAAGCCAGAGCGATAGAAATTCCCCCACGCAAACCGGCCCACGTCAAGATACCCAGTTCTCCTTTTTGGGATCGGTGATCTGATCGCAAAAAGATATTCGACATCCACACACTGAGATACCGCCCAAAAAGGACCAGAAATATACTGGCCAAACCGGCGATTAAATTAAGGGTCTGGAACTCCAGCTGGACTACCTCCAATCCAATGAGCACAAAAAGCAAGGCGTTTAGGATATCGTCCAGTATCTTCCAGAATACATTCATATGTGATTTGACCTCAGGACTCTGACAAGCCGTATGCAAGTGATTCCCCAACATCAAACCCAGGACCACCATGGCCAGGGCACCTGAAACCAGAAGCTCCGAAGCCAAATAATAACCTCCCATTACCAGGGCAATCGAGAAGTGAACCGCAATGACCGGGGTACTGTGAATCTGCTTGAATAATCGGATTCCAATCCAACCGAGCAAACCACCGAGCAAGAGCCCCCCAAAAGCTTCGTGAACAAATTCCAACGCGATATGGGACAACTCGATCTCGCCACCCATGGAGGCGATTCCCAAAAGAGATAGAAAGACAACGATCCCTACTCCATCATTAAAAAGAGATTCACCCACAATCTTGATTTCCAAATTCTTTGGAGCGCCCGCTTTTTGCAAAAGAGCCAGAACAGCAATTGGATCGGTCGGCGAAATTAAAGCCCCAAAGACCAGGCAATAGATCAAATCAATTTCTAAACCCAATAGCGTACTGAGGCCATAAAAAAGACCTCCAATCAAAAAAGTAGAAAACAAGACCCCCAAACTGGCATAGATCAGGACAGGGCCTCGCTGCTGAATCAAACGGTGCACATCCACATGTATCGATCCTGCAAAGAGCAAGAAACTCAGCAAAAAATCAAACAGCAGGGTTCGAAAGTCAACCTGATCCACAAGGGAGCAGATTTGGCGAAACCGCACTTCGTCTACCCAGCCCAACAGGCCAATTCCGGCTGAGGCCATTAGAGCCAAAAGCATCACACCGATGGTATCAGGAAGTCGTAACCACCGGGCATTGATAAAGCTGAAAAGTGAACTCAGCGCGATAAAGGCGACGAATACCTCAAACATGGGTTAGTCTTTGCGAATTCCCGCATAAGCGATTCCGGTGAGCTCATGCATGTCCCGGTTAAAGGTCGAGAGATCGTTGTGATTAAATTGGTTAATATGGCTATAACCACAGCTGCGGGCAATCACCTTAATCAGATCGTTGGTCGCTTCAAAGTAATTGTGCAACTGCTTGGCCGATTGGTCAATGATTAAACGACTTCTCAAAGATTCCTTCTGAGTGGCAATCCCAACCGGGCAGTTGTTGGAGCCACAGGCGCGCATCCCCAAACAACCGATGGCCTGGATGGCCGAATTGGAGACGGCAATAGCGTCTGCACCCAGCATAAGGGCTTTGGCAAAATCTTCCGCAATACGGAGTCCTCCCGTGATTACTAAACTGACTTCTCGTGCACCCGCTTGATCCAAAAACTTACGTGCCCGGGCAAGCGCTGGAATAGTAGGGACGTTGATGTTGTCTCTTAAGACTGTCGGTGCAGAACCTGTTCCTCCACCACGTCCATCGAGAATGATATAATCGACACCAACAGCCAATGCAAATTGTAAATCCGCCTCGATATGACTCGCAGCTAACTTGAAGCCTACGGGAATACCACCGGTTCTTTCCCGAACTTCGTCTGCAAAGCGTCTGAAGTCCTCAACTCCGTGAAAATTCGGAAAAGTGGCAGGACTTATGGCTGTTTCGCCTTCCTTCAGACCGCGAACTTCTGCAATTTCAGCACTTACCTTGGAACCCGGTAAATGCCCTCCGGTTCCTGTTTTGGCCCCCTGACCTCCTTTAAAATGGAAGGCCTGGACCTTATCGAGTTTATCCCAGCTAAATCCAAACTGGGCTGAGGCCAATTCGTAAAAATAGCGACTGTTGTTTTCCTGTTCTGCAGGCAGCATCCCCCCTTCACCAGAGCAAATACCTGTACCCGCCATTTCTGCCCCTTTTGACAAGGCTATTTTAGCCTCTCGCGATAGGGCCCCAAAGCTCATATCACTAACAAAAATTGGCTTTTCCAAGACTAAGGGCTTCTTAGCGCCTGGACCGATAACCGCCTGGGTATTGACCGCATCTTCATCTAATAGAGGTCGAGTGGCCAACTGAGCGGGTAAAAATTGAATGTCTTTCCATTGAGGCAGGGTATTGCGATCAACCCCCATGGAGGCCGAAAATCCGTGGTGCCCCAGATTAGATAGTCCATTGCGTGCAAGTTCGCGGATGTAGCCTGTATAAGGCTCCGTTTCTTCCGGATGGGTGTCTTGGTAAGCACCCAAATAAGCCTCTCGGTCAAAAGGTTGAGGATGGTCTTTCTCAAAGGCAGAAATTTCTTCCTCACTTACCCAAACAGCTCCTTCGGCAACCCGTTCAGAAAATTTGTGGAGTTTTTCGGCATTGTTGTACTCACTAACTCCCGTATCGTAACGGTAATCCCAACCGTGGACCCCACAGATTAAATTATGACCATCGATATGTCCATCGGACATCAAGGCCCCTCGGTGTAAACAGCGTCCATAGAGGACGGAGATACCGGACTCGTGTTTGACGATGACCAAATCGGTGTTCTTGACTAAGGCATGGGCAGGTACTTTTTCTTCTAAAGTTGCTAGTTCAGCTACTTTAATCCAGGTGGTTTGCTGGCTCATCACTGTGGTATTGGTTGATTCAAACGATAAATTAGTAAAAACGAAACGTTTAGTCCTAACTACTAAAAAATACTTACGGAATCCCTTAAAATTCTATGGTTATTCTATGACAATCTTCTTAAGACGAAAAAAATAACTAGCTTCACTTCAACCTTAACCCCCTTAAAGCCTACCCAATGAAAGCGAAAAAATGGATTTTTTGGATCACTACCGCCCTTTTATCAATCCTGATGCTCTTCTCGGCAGGAATGTATATTTTCAACTATGGTGAAGTCTCTCAAGTCTTTGTAGATCTGGGTTTCCCGACTTTTATCGTCTACCCATTGGCCGTTGCTAAGCTCTTAGGAGTTGTGGCTCTCTGGGCTTTTAATCGGCGCCCTATTCAGGAATGGGCTTACGCCGGTTTTTTCTTTGATTTTGTACTCGCTCTAGGCGCGCATCTAACCGTCAATGACGGAGAGTTTGGAGGTGCATTGGTAGCGCTGGTACTGCTTTTCGCTTCCTATTTTTATCGCCCAGAAGCTTAGATTCCTTCTTTACATCATCCAAATTTGCTCAGTTTTCGGCCCGAAAACCGAGTAAAATCAACCTGTTCGAATTTTTCTGACAGAGAAGTTAACAC
>CAZLGZ010000222.1:0-4374 GCA_964558965.1 uncultured Flavobacteriaceae bacterium | reverse complement strand
TTTCCATGATCTCTGCAATCTCATCATAATCGTACTGCTCGATATCACGTAGTTGCAAGACCATCTTTTGTTGTTCTGGCAACTCTTCCATAATTCGCTCCACCCAGGAGACACTGTCTTTGGCCTCTAACTTGGCTTGCAAAGAGCGGTTTCCGTCCGCGTAGTTGCTGTGAACCAATTTGAGGTTGGAAGCTTGTTTTGACTTCAGACGATCCAGACAAAAGTTCTTGATCATCGTCATCGCAAAGGCCTCCACACTTTTGTACTTTTCTAAGTTGTCGTTCTTCGACCACAACTTGAGCAGTACCTCTTGTGTTGCATCTTCTGCCTCTTCCCGGGATACCAATAACCTTTTGGCCATCCGGTATAGTTTGTCCTGAAAGGGCAAAACTGCGTTAACGAATTCTGTTTGTTTCATGGTTGGTAACCGCTTTCTGGCTGAACTTTCGTCCCGCCGGCTCCTTTTGCAAGGATACGTTGTTTTGATTGATGTTCACAAAGATGACGAGCAGCCCTTCTCTTTGTTACATCCGTATCAAAAAAAATCATTTTTTTCGTTTTTTTGAATTGTAATTCACTGTCTTCCTGAAACTTACAATATTCTATTTTTAACAGAAAAGATTCTGAAGTATATTAGAGGTTCCGAAAACTGGAATAGTTTTTGTTCCCCTTTTTAAAAATTGAAATGAAAAAGAGCTTTTATTCCCTTTTTGCTGCCTTATTGTTCCTCACGGCCTGCAGCAATGACTCCGAAATTGTTGTACCTGAAGATGTGACGGTCCAGGACTTTATGTGGAGATCTATGAACTTTTGGTACTTCTGGCAAGGAGAAGTACCGGTCTTAGCCGACAGTCAATTGGACAATGCGGATTCCTATACCAGTCTGCTGCAGTCCCAAGCGACCCCGGAAGACTTCTTTGAAAGCATTCAGTTTTCTGAAGACCGGTTTAGCTTTTTGCGATCCGACTACACGACCTTGGTCAACAACCTAAACGGTGTATCCAGAAGCAATGGATTGGAATTTGGTTTGGTTCAGTTTGCCAACAGCCAAGAACTCTTTGGTTATGTGCGCTATATCATCCCCAACTCGGACGCGTCAACAAAGGATATTGCCAGAGGAGAACTCTTTACTGGGGTTAATGGGCAAACCCTTACCCTGAGTAACTACGTCGGCTTGCTCTTCGGTTCAGAAGCGACCTACACCTTGAATATGGCAGACATCGATGGCACCACCATCACGCCAAACGGCAAGGAAGTCACCTTGACTAAAGAAGAAGGGCTCCTTGAAAATCCCATCTTCATCGCACAAACCTTGGAGGTATCGGGTCAGAAAATCGGGTACTTAATGTACAACGGATTCCGCCGGGACTTCAACGAACAGCTCAACGCCGCTTTTGGCCAGTTCGCTGCGGATGGTGTCACTGACCTCGTTTTGGATTTGCGCTACAACGGTGGAGGATCTGTGAACACTTCCCGATTGATGGCCAGCATGATTTACGGGACAAACACCAACGATCTTTACCTGCGTCAACGTTGGAATGACAAGATCCAGGGTCTGTTTAACAGTGCGCAGTTGGAAGACTATTTCGCACGATTTGTTGACGAGGAAGAAACCATTGCCATCAATACCTTAAACCTCAACCGTGTTTTTGTTATCGGAACCAACAGTACGGCCTCAGCCAGTGAACTCATCATGAATGGATTGGATCCCTATATCGACGTCATCTTGATTGGTGAAACGACCAGAGGAAAGAATGAATTCTCCATTACCCTGGTAGACGATCCTGGCAATTCCTACATCTACGACAGCGATAGAGAAAGCAACATCAATCCCGACAACTCTTACGGGCTACAACCTTTAGTGGGACGAAATGAAAATGCCGTAGGCTTTTCGGACTATACCGCTGGTTTCACTCCAGACATTGCCCTGTCTGAAGATATCAGCAACTTGGGAGTTCTGGGCCAAACCGATGAACCGCTTCTGGCAAGAGCCCTACAAGAAATCACAGGACTTTCGACCAAACGAAGCTTTGAGGTGCTCTTACCGGCTAAGGTCATGGGAGAATCCAGGCAGAATACCCCCCTCTTTCAAAAGAGCGTTTTGGACAAGAGAATCAGGGTTCCTCAATTGGAACTTCAACCATAAAAAAAGCCCCTTTCGAGGGGCTTTTCTTTTTTAAGGGAGTAGCTTCCAAACCAATCCGAGCCTAAGGTTTCGGCCCCTGGTGGTAAAGTCTACCAATTCCACGTAATCGGTATTCGCGATATTTTCGAGCTGTACAAAGCCCCTAAATCGCGGATTGAACTCGTAACTGTAGTAGGCATTGATCAGTGTATAAGCGTCCAACTCCACATTTTCAAATGACCCAAAATCAACATCCGTTCTTGTTCCGGTATATCGGAAGTCTATACTCGCATTGGACTTCGGGTTAATGGCCCATTGCAGTTGGGTATTGAACTTGTGCTTAGGTACGCGTAGGGCCAAGCCCCCATCCTGTTCAACAAAGGTGTAGTTGGCCAATAGATCAAAAGAGGCACAGAGTGGAATTTCTCCTTCCAACTCCAATCCCCGAAAGGCCGTCTCCATCCCTGAATTGCGGTACTGGCTTTCAAAAGGTTCCAGACTAATGGTCTCGAAGTTGATGCGGTTTTCTTCCTGTCGGTTGAAAAAGAGAGCACTCAAACGCGTACCGTTCTTGGTCGAATGCTCCAGTCCTACTTCAATGGTTCTATTGGTTTCGGCCTCCAATTCCGGATTCGGTCCAAAGGGACCAAAGAGCTGTGAGAGATTCGGAGCGATATAGGAAGTGGCGATGCTCCCAAAGAATTTTAGGTGACCCTCCTCTAACCCCATTCGGTAGGATGGGTTGATGTGGTAGATAAAATTAGAGCCGTATTCACTGTGAATATTCAGACGGGTTCCCGCATGAATATTCAGCCCCTGATCCCCGATATAGACCAAACTGAAGTACGGATCTGTATTGGAGGTGTCGAAGCTTTCTTCGCCAAAAATCGTATTGAATCGGATGATATTCAGGCCGGTCAGGGTATAGAATTGAGGAGTCCATTCGTGCTTGTTGAACAGGTCAATGGTCAAGGTCTCTGAATCAAATTCCGAAGGAAAATCACTTCTGAATTCCCGATCAATACTGGCATGGGAGACCCGGGCTTCCAGGCTTCCTTGTCTTTGAGCACCATAGGTGTGTTTGACCTCGATAGCATTGCGCCACTGCTGCCCGCTGAACTCAAAGAAGGCATCTTGAATAGGAAAACCATTGTCAAATTCCCCCCGCACATAGTCCTTGAAGCTACTCAATGCAAAAGACCAGCGATCACTTGGATTAAAAGCGATATGGGCTCGCAACTTGTTTCGGTTTAAAAGATCCGCTTCCTCTCCGATGGCCGAGGATAGTCCATCGGTATACTGATTGGAGTAGGCCAGGGTCGCGTTCCATTGCTCGGCCTTGTACCCCAATTGAATCGAATTGGAGAAGTCCGCGGGACTAAAGTCCTCCTGATCTTGATCTTGGTTGGTAGCCATGGTACTCTGACCACTTAGGCTAAAGCCTGCTTTTTCTGCCTTTTTGGTGGTGATACTGATCACTGCTGTGGCTGCCGCATTTCCGTAGAGCGTACTGGCCGCCCCCTTCATCACTTCAATGGACTCAATTTGACTCAGGTCCAGAAAACGGAAATCAAATTCTGCATTGGGATTTGAAGGGTCAGACACTTGTACTCCATCAATAAGCACCAGTACCTGACGGTTGTTTCCTCCTCGCACAAAAACAGAACGGTTGCTCAAGGCATTGGATCGTGCACCATTCACCTCAATACCACTGTAAAGGTTGAGCACATCGGCCACGCTCTTGCCTTGTTCTCTGGCGAGTTGCTCCGGTCCTATCCTGATAACGGTTTTCCCGGATTGTTCTCTCTTTAATTCGAAGCGGGTGCCGGTCACCACCACTTCGTCGAGATTGACAGTTTTCACACTGTCTGTCTCCTGTTGCTGGGCGCTCATGCTCCAGCTGGTCAAGGCCAAAGCGGCCAAGACGAAATTGGAATTTTTCATTTTAAATTTTCCGTTTAAACGGGGTAGAAATACGCTGGGTAAAACTTTTATCCCGAAAGTTTAACTTCATTGCGTTTTCCTGGCAGGTCTCCTGGCTCGCGTCCTGCTCACAACCTTCCCATTTTTTTAAAACAGTGGTGTGCAGATGTGGCAGTCACTCTTTGCAGAGCTGAGCTTACAGTTGCGGGAACAGCTCCCGGATTTCACGGGATTCCCTTTTAAGAAGATGCGAACTTGTACAATGGGTTCGATCTCCACCAACAAAACGGCCGCAAGATAAGAAAACCCGAGAGCCGCCCGAAAGA
>CAZLGZ010000221.1:0-4378 GCA_964558965.1 uncultured Flavobacteriaceae bacterium | reverse complement strand
AACCATAATTGACATGCGCAATGTCAAAAGGGACGCCCGAGATCGAAATTAAATCAACCAATACAACGCTGTCGATTCCCCCACTGCACGCCAACAGAAGCTTATCGTGCTCCTGAACCGGGTATTCTGCCCTAAAATGGGCCAAGAAGGAATCCTGTAACTGCATGCTTAGGCGCTCAGTGACTGTTTAAACCGAGCAAGAGCGGCTTCAAACTCGTTCTTCTTTTCGGAATCCAGAATACCCTGCTCCTGATCAAAATTTTGACCGAAAGAGGGCAAGGAAAACTCGGCAATCACCTCTGCCCCGAAGCGCGGAAGGAGATCGGCAACCGCCTTCATAGCAGTCATGGCTCCGCGCTGGCCAGGAGATGTCCCCAAAAGAAACACTTTGGTATTGGCGAGAAACTGACGATCGACGCGTGAAAGCCAATCCAAAAGATTTTTAAAATAAGCCGAAGGCATGCTGTTGTGCTCGCTAACCGACAATACCAAGCCTTCTGACTTTTGAATACTTGCACAAAATTCCCTTAAGGAATTCGAGAATCCCTCCGACTGTTCCAAGTCAATGCTGTACATCGGAAACGGATAATGCGCGAGGTTAAGCAGGTTTACAGAATGCTCTGTTATTTGTGAGCTGGCATAAGACACCAGTTGGTAGTTAATCGAAGCGGAAGCATTACTCCCTGCGAAAGCCAGAATAGTGGACATAGTCTTTGATTTTTGTTTTTCACCCAATTGCTGATGTAAATGCCGCCAAATCAATTGATTTTGAATAATTTTGGCCTTTGAAGCATCCAAAAGGGGTGTTACAAAAGTATATAGTTAAAAAGGAAAAATGGCGAAAGCCTCATCACGATTGTACTACATCGACGCCCTGAGGGCCTGGGCGATTCTCATGATGCTCCAAGGGCATTTTGTGGATGGCCTGCTCGATCCTGCCTTTCGGGATTCTGCCAGTCCCGTATACGGCACCTGGTCCTACTTTCGTGGTATTACCGCTCCAATATTCTTTACGGTTTCTGGATTCATATTCACCTTTTTACTTCTCAAAGCCCCTGAACAAGGAATAGCAAACCCTCGAATTCAAAAAGGATTAAAAAGAGGTTTGCAGCTCTTGGTGATTGGGTATCTGCTCCGTTTGAATCTGGGCGGACTGCTCAGCGGCGTGGTTTACCCGACCTTCTTTATGGTGGACGTTCTGCACTGTATTGGGCTTTCACTAATCGGTATTGTTGGAATGTACCTGCTCGCCGGGCAAAAAAAGCCTTGGGTTTTTCCGGTTCTTCTGACCTTGATTGGCGTTGGCTTATTTTTATTTGAACCCCAATACAAACAGTGGACCTTCACCGGCTGGCCAGTAGGATTGGCCAATTATTTTACCAAGATGAACGGTTCGGTATTTACCGTCTTTCCTTGGTTTGGCTATGCTGCATTTGGAGGAGCTCTTTCCTATATTTTCAAAAAAGGACAGCATTGGGAACGGTTTTACCCGGTAGCTATTAGCACTTCGCTATTGGTCGGCGGGCTTCTGATTTACCGCTCTTCCGCTTGGTTTGTGGATTTATACCAATGGAGCGGATGGTCTCTCTTTCAGGCCGTAGAACAGAACAATTACCTCTTCATACGCCTGGGGAATGTATTCATTGCTCTTGCTGTATTTATGGCGGTTAGAAAATGGTTTACCCACCCAACGGTGATTAAAATTGGACAGGTCACCTTGTCGATTTATGTCATTCACTACGTGTTTTTATACGGCAGTTTTACCGGCTTGGGCTTTTACCGTTTTTGGCACCACGAATTACCTCCCTCTGTGGTCATACCTGGAGCGCTCCTGTTTATGATTTTGTGTACCTCTTTAGCTCTGCTCTACAACAAGCATGAGGCCTATATACACGAGACGCGTTTAGTGCTTTGGGATCGCATCACGCTTCGGGCAGAAATGACCTGGAATGAAGTCAAGCCGATCCTCCGGCGGTCCTATCAGCGACTGCGGTGGAGAATTCTTCGGTTTCTTTTCGCCAGGAAACAATCCTAAGAACCTTTTTTGTAACAAAAGAGCTCTCATCGAGACCTATGATAAAAATGAGGTCTTATGTCCACGAAATTTCGAGCCTTGGTCTTGGGGTGTAGTTTAGAAGAATACTACACTCGTTTTGATTCTGAAACTTTAAAACGCAAACGCAACCGTCTCTGGATGCTTCCCTTATTCACCGTTCTGGTTATTCTGTCCGTCTTTTTTGTTCTGGACAACTTCTTCAGCTTTGGTGCCAACAACGGTTATATCTTTTACTTTGGAACCATAGCCCTCTACCCTGCTATCGAAATCGATCGCAAGAAAAGAGCAAAAGCCATTCGTAAAATCTTAGAAAGCCGGATCTAGATGTGAAGAGGACGGTCAGCAGTAGCTGCTAGAGCTGCTTCTTTTACCGCTTCTGCATAAGTTGGGTGCGCATGACTCATACGGGAGATGTCTTCCGCCGAAGCTCTGAACTCCATTGCAGTTACTCCTTCGCTAATCAAATCTGCACAACGCGCTCCGATCATATGAACACCCAATACCTCATCGGTTTGAGCATCCGACAGAATCTTAACAAAGCCATCGATATCCATACTGGCTCGAGCACGACCCAATGCTCTCATCGGGAATTGTCCGGCCTTGTAGGCTCTACCGGCTTCTTTTAGTTGTTCCTCCGTTTGTCCAACAGAAGCCACTTCCGGCCAGGTATAAACAACGTTAGGAATCAAGTTATAATCAATGTGAGGTTTTTGTCCTGCTAAAATCTCAGCAACCAAACCCCCTCTTCCTCTGCTTTGTGCGCTAACATCGCTCCGCGAATGACATC
Source organism: uncultured Flavobacteriaceae bacterium (assembly GCA_964558965.1). GTDB lineage: Bacteria > Bacteroidota > Bacteroidia > Flavobacteriales > Flavobacteriaceae > Aureicoccus. The sequence continues at coordinate 1,535 of CAZLGZ010000221.1, read as the reverse complement.
GCCAATAGCGTAGACATTGGGGTTAGAGGTTTGCAAGTGCTCATTGACGACAACACGACCGCGCTCGTCAATATTCACACCCGCTTTCTCAGCGTTCAAACCTTGAGTATAAGGAACTCGTCCAACGGAAACCAAACAGTAATCGCCTTCCAATGAAACTTTTTGTCCTTTTTTATCTTCGGCAGTAACGCGCACGGTGTCGCCGCTGCGCTCAACCGCTTCTACCTTGTGAGAAAGGTAGAACTTCACTTTTTGCTTTTTGAGCACCTTCATCAGTTCTTTGGACAAGCCGGCATCCATTCCAGGAATGATACGATCTTGGTATTCCACTACGCTGACTTCAGCTCCCAGTCGCTTGTATACCTGCCCTAATTCCAGACCAATCACACCCCCTCCGATCACGATCATGTGCTTGGGAATCTCTGAGAGTTTTAAGGCTTCTGTTGAGGTGATAACACGTTCTTTATCGAGCTCAATAAAAGGCAAGCTACCCGGCTTTGAACCAGTTGCGATGATAATTTTACCAGCCTGCAGGTTCTCTGTACCTCCAGCGGTAAGAGCAACTTCTACCTCGGTATTTCCAGAGAAGCTACCAACTCCTTCAAAAACATCGATCTTGTTTTTATCCATCAGGAACTGAATACCCTTAGTCGTCTGATCAACAACGCCTTGCTTACGGGCAATCATTTGTTCCAGATTCACTTTGACTTCACCCGGAATTTCGATTCCGTGTTCACTGAAGTGTTTAATCGCGTCTTCGTAGTGATGTGAAGAATCCAAAAGAGATTTGGACGGAATACACCCTACATTGAGGCAGGTTCCCCCTAAAGTGGAGTACTTCTCTACAATTGCAGTTTTCATTCCCAATTGAGCACATCGAATAGCGGCGACATATCCACCTGGTCCAGATCCGATAACTACTACATCATACGATTTCATAAAAGCGATTTTAGGCCTGTAAAATTAGCACTATTTGGCCGAATAAATAAACCTCCGCCCATTTATAACAATTGGGCTGTACTGTGTTTTACTTCTTGAATAACAAAGCTGCTGTGGGTATTCCCAATTCCATCAATATTGGTCAGTTTCTCGACCAGAAAAGAACGGTAGGCTTCCAAATCCTTTACCTGAATACGCAGTATATAGTCGTAGTCCCCACTGACATGATAACACTCTCTGATTTCAGAGAGTTCTGCTATGGCCTTTTCGAATTCCCGAACATTTTGTTGCATATGTTGCGCAAGTCTTACCTGGCACCATACCACAAAGGGCCTTCCTATTTTTTTGGCGTCGAGCAAGGCCACATACTCCTTAATAATCCCTTGCCGTTCGAGTCGCTTTATGCGTTCATAAACGGCGGTATTGGATAAGCCTAAGGCGGAGGCGAATTGCTTATTGGTCCATTTGGCGTGACTTTGCAATAAATTCAGAAGTTCCCGATCTTTCTCGTCTAGTTTACTTTCCATGGATTTGAGTTGCTGAAGATGTTTCCGTCTGCTTAGTAATTCAACGACCAATTTAGAACAATATTCATA
>CAZLGZ010000220.1:0-4392 GCA_964558965.1 uncultured Flavobacteriaceae bacterium | reverse complement strand
AAATCAGGCTAGAGAGCGAATCATAGGTGATGATGGCTTTCCTTTATCGACAGAGGGAATAGTCATCGGTAACCCCAATCCGGATTTTCAAATGGGATTCTCGAATACATTTGAATTATACGACTTTAACCTTCAGTTTCTTCTGGATTTTCAAAGCGGAGGAGAGGTATGGAATGGTACCCAAGGCCTGCTCAATTACTACGGAACTTCTCAGGAAACGGCCAGACTTCGAGGTATCCAGAATTTTATTTACGAGGGGGTAAACCTGCAGGGGCAGCCCAATACACAAGCGGTTGCCTTTGCACCGGAAACCGGAAATGTGTTGGAGAATCCATGGACCCGATATGGGTATGGCGGACTGGACGAAGCATCGATCCAAGACGGGACCTACCTCAATTTGCGATCCATTTCGCTTTCGTATACCAAAGAGATTCCGAAACAGGACTTTGTCTTTCGGGAAATCTCGGTAAGTGTGTATGCTCGAAATCTACTGCGGTGGGGCATGGCCCGGGAACTGAACCCCTACAGCACCCTCTATGGAGGAAGTGCTGGGACTGGTCTTCACTTTTTCAACCAACCCTTATTGACCGAAACTGGTCTCACCATCAACCTAAAAATCTAATCCCATGAAACAGTTATACACTTTAATAATCGCATTAGTCGTCGGTCTGCAGCTGAATTATGGGCAGTTCCAAGAGCATTGGACAGAGAAAGTTTACGGTCATACGGATCGCCCCCTGTACTTCCCAGGAGAAAAGATTTGGTTTAAGGCCTATGTAACCGGCTTGGACCAAAAGGCCAGTGGCCTTAGTGAAATCCTGATCGCGGAGTTGCGATCCCCCAAAGGAACCGTAGTGGAGGCCAAAAACCTTTCCATCTCGGACGGGGGTTCCTATGGAGAGTTTAAGATTGCAGAGGACTGGGTGGGCGGCCGTTACGAGTTGCGCTTGTATACCAACTACCAAAAAAACTTTGGCGAAATCACCTATTTCAAAAAGGAGATTGTCGTGCAGAAAGTCGTTCTGCCTAAACTGCTCATGAAGCTCGAAATGCAACAGGAAGCCTATGGCAAAGGGGCGATCGTCAACGCCGAATTGGAACTGAAGGATTTAGAAAATGTACCCTTATCGGATTACCCGGTTAAATCCACTCTTTTAATTCAGGGACAAAACCACCGAAGCCTGGAGTTTAAAACCAATGCACAGGGTATAGGCCTTTTGCGTTTTGAACTGCCTGAGGACCTGAATACGGCTGATGTTGTCCTTACCGCCTTGGTTCCTTATAAAGGCTCAACCGAATCTGTATCGCGTTCTGTCCCGATTGTTTTGGACAAGATTGACCTTCAGTTCTTACCCGAGGGCGGGCAGATGTTGTCTGGTTTTACCAATACGGTCGCCTTTAAGGCATTGAACGAGTTTGGTAAACCGGCCGATGTGAGAGGGGTGATTCTCAATGAATCACAGCAGGAGGTAGCCCGTTTTGACAGCTACCACGACGGAATGGGCACTTTTGAGGTTCCCGTAGAAGAAAATGAACAGCTATTTGCTCGGATCGAACAACCCTTTTTGTCGGATTCCCTTTATCAATTACCAAAGAGCAGAACAAATGGGGTACAGCTCGGACTTATCGAGCGACAAGATAAAAGAATGCGTCTTCGTGTTCGCGCGACAGAGAACTTCAAAGGCCGCATTCGAGTGATGGATGCGGGGCAAAAAGAGGTGTTTAAGCAGTCCTTGGAATTTAAGGGAGAACAAATTATAGAAATCGATGGAGCTCCTTTTGGAGCGGGCATTCACAAGATCCGGTTAGAGAACGATAGCCAAGCTATTCTTAGTGAACGCCTTGTTTTTATCGAGCAGCCTGGGATGCAAGTAGAGCTAGAGATGAACCGATCAAGCTTCGGTACCCGCGACTTAGTAGAACTGAGTATTCGGACGAAGGATGCTCAGAATAGACCCATTAGCGGGAACGTCTCGGTCGCTGTAGTCGACAACAAACTCCTCAGTTTTGCCAACGATAAGCAGGATGATATCAAGAGTTATTTTTTGATGTCCAGTGAGCTGAATGGAAGAATCCACGAACCGGCCTTCTATTTTGATCCTGAGGAGTTGAAGGCTCCTCGCGCATTGGATTTGTTAATGCTGACCCACGGCTGGAGAAGCTATGCGGAAATGCCACGCCAAAATTTACCCCACAAAATCGAAACCAGTAGTGTTATTACGGGATTTACAGTAACTGAAAGGGGAAAGCGGGTACAATCCAATTTGTATTTGATCGATAATGACAGGGAATCACCTCGTATGATAAAGACCCAAACCAATGAAAGAGGAAGTTTTAATATCAAGGTCCCTCCGAACGGAAACTATAAGTTAATTGCCTACCGAGATCAAAACAAACCGGTGAAGATCAAGGATGCCCGAATGATTAAGGTTGATGACTTGCGAAAAGAACTCAAGGAGAAGGCCATGGCGAAAAATTACGCATTCAAAACCCTGGTCGACACTCGAGCATTTAATAAGCAGGAAGGGGCAAAACGCAAGGATTTGACCATTGAAAAGGAGGCGACAGTAAGTGTTTCTCTGCAAGAAGATGCCTCGGCCTTATCCGAGGTGGTCGTCGTTCAGGCGTATAGTCGAGAAATGAGTGCTTTGGGCTACGCTGTTAATCGATTGGATGCTAATGGGCTAAATCAAACGGCGAATTCCGATATGATTCAGACTTTACAAGGTCAAACGGCGGGAGTTCAAATAACAGAAGCCTCCGGGGCGACGGGGAGTGGGTCTCATGTGGTCCTTCGAGGATTAAGCACTCTTCGTGGAAATTCACAGCCCTTATTTGTTGTTGACGGAGTACCTATTGCCAACGGTCTTTATGGGGATGCCAATGGAAGCCTGAAAGTTCTAGATCCTTCCAATATTGAGAGTATATACGTCCTTAAAGGCTTTAACGCTAGGAACCTCTATGGGAGCCGGGGAGCGAATGGGGTGGTTTTGATTTCAACTAAGGCCGGTGCTTTTAATCATTATAATTGGAGGAGTTTGGGAGAAGAAAAATCCTTTAACTATGCAGTGCACTCTTTTAGATCCTATGCGCCTTATTTTCGAACCTCATCACCAGCCTATTTTTATAGACCCAATTATGCAGGCACAGAAAGTTATGAGCTGAGAAATGATTTTAGAAATACGATTTTTTGGAACCCGGTGGTTCAAACCGATTCAATGGGATTAGCCAAACTCGATTTTTACACCAGCGATGCGGTGACCTCTTTTCGCGTAGATGTGCAAGGTATTTCTTCTCGAGGGACCCTGGGACGAGCGAAGAAAGACTTCAATACCTCCAGACCACTTACGGTTAGCTCAAAGATCCCAGCCTATTTATCGGTAGGGGATACCCTGGAATTGCCTGTGACCATTTCGAATAATGGAGAGGAAGGCCTTTGGGTTCGCCCAAAAATGGTTGTTTCCAAGAAGCTGCAAAACCTAGGACAAGCCTTTCCGGATAGTTTGTATATAGAGGCCGGCGGGTTTGCCAATTGGCCTTTAAAGCTATTGACTCATTCCGTTGATCAAAATCACTTTATTGAATTGGAAATAAGAGCGGAGCAGCATACGGACGGCGTCTTTCACAATCTGGAATCGGTGAGCCCTTATTTTCCTGTGCAAACCACGTTATCGGGGTTCAAAGCAAGCAGTTTTTCATTTGACCGGACGGCAGCCGTACCCGGGACCACCTCGATTGAAGGGAAAATTTACCTGGACATCGCAGCGGAAGTCTTGAGTGGGGCAGAAGGGCTTTTGAGAATGCCTTACGGCTGTTTTGAACAGACTTCCTCCGCCAATTACCCCAATATTTTGATACTGCAGCATCTGCAGGAGACGAAGAAGTACAACCCAAGACTAAAGAACAAAGCGTACAATTACTTAAGACGGGGCTACCGCAAGCTAAGCAGTTTTGAAGCCAAAGGGGGAGGGTTTAGCTGGTTTGGACGTGGCTGGGCGAGTGCCCGTTTAACGGCCTACGGCTTGATGCAGCTTCATGAAATGAAAAAGGTCTACCCCAAGGTGGATACGGCCATGATTGGGCGATCTACCCGTTGGCTATTGGCGCAACGAGATAGTGTGGGTGGTTTTCATAAAGGCGTGAAGTATCCACGGCATGATCGGTATAAGGTGTTCAATGCCTACGTGGTTTATTGTCTCAGTGAAGTAGGACTGACTGAAGAAATTGAAGCCGAGTACCGAGTGGCCCTAAAAGAGGCCTACCTCTCTAAGGATCCTTATTGCATGGCTCTGCTGGCCCTCTCTAGCCATAAAAGAGGGGAGACGGCTGAATTTGAACGCTTAGCTGCCTTGCTTTTGAATCAAGTTAAAACCGCAGGCATAGATCAGTTGG
>CAZLGZ010000219.1:0-4396 GCA_964558965.1 uncultured Flavobacteriaceae bacterium | reverse complement strand
AGTCTTTCTATTGAAGGCATGCTCTTAGACGGAGTACATCAGGCGATGGATTTTCTTTCGCAATCCAATCAACGGGTCTCCGGAGAATTGGGTTCCAAAAAGAACGAAGAACGCAAAGCCGATATCCTGGCTACAGATAAAAGGGTTGTGGTCATCGGAGGAGGTGATACCGGTTCCGACTGCATTGGAACTTCTATTCGCCAAGGGGCTGAAGAAGTCACCAATTTCGAAATCATGCCCATGGCAGGACTGGATCGTCCTCAAAACCAACCCTGGCCTTTCTGGCCCATGCGACTGCGAACCAGCAGTTCCCACGAAGAAGGAGCAGAACGGGTGTTTAGCATCTCCACCAAAAAGTTTATTGGCGATAAGAACGGACGGCTAAGTGCACTACAAACCGTTGAAGTCAAATGGGAAAAGAGCCCGGAAGGCCGAATGCAGTGTGTTGAAATCCCAGGCACCGAAAAAGAATGGCCTTGCGAACTCGCTCTTTTGGCCCTTGGTTTTACAGGTTCAGAAAAGACCATTGCTGAAGAACTCGGCGTAGGCCTAACCCAAAGAGGTAACCTGGAGGCCTCAGAAGACGATTATGCTACCGGCGTACCAGGCGTTTTTGCTGCCGGCGACCAGCGTCGAGGGCAATCTTTAATTGTATGGGCTATTTCGGAAGGTCGGGAAGCGGCCTACCACATTGATACCTATCTCATGGGTAGTTCTTCCTTACCTCGAAAAGGGGAAGGGGATCTGCCTCGAGTTTAGTCCTCCAAGAGAATCCGCGCAACCTGGCTTCGGCCATCGGTCCACCGCAATTCCAAAAAGTAGAGGCCTGTGGGCAGTTCCGGCAGGGGTATGCCCTGATCCACCTGAGGTGTTTTTTCTTCCATAGCCACGCGCCCATCGGGCATGATCAAGCGGAGTTCCTGCAGTCCGCTGGATTGTTCAGAAATATAGATGCGCTCCTTTGCCGGATTGGGCCAAAAACGGAACACACTGTTTGTTTCGACCACAGGAGCGTCGATTTCGATGGCTTCTTCCACGGGAATCACCTGGCCCTCATAGGCTCCAATATCGTAGCCGGAACCAAAAGGACGGGCCTGATCCTCCAAATCAAACAGAATGCCCCAATCGCTTAGGTCTGTACCGCTGTTTAGCAGAGGGGAACGCCCATCCATCAATCGGAAATCATCCCTTGAAATGTCCCTGAGATGAAGGGTATCCGGCCTTCGTGTTAGCATATTAGTACGTTGAAAATCGATCATTGCGTCTCTTGTACTGCGGTTGTTAAAATCAAAATAACTTTCGTTATTCCCTTTCCATGTATTCCCCAATTCAAATCTGTTGCCTGGCGAAACAATCAAGTTATTAATCAACCAAAAAGGAGACTGGTCCTGTTGTTGCCCTATGAGGTGATCAGGTCCTTCATTGATGGTACTGTTGTAATGTATACCAGATTCTCCTGGCTCAACAATGGTGTTATTCGCAATAAAATAACCCTCAGGATTATCGAAAGGGGCCCTCATATGAACAAAAATCCCATGACCCTGTGGCCGCACCAATAAGTTGTTATAGATAAATAATCCCTTAGTTGCACTAATCACTTGAATACCTTTGCCTCTTCCGGATTGCTCATTGATAATTTCATTATTAAACACCTCGTAACTACCAACTCCTAGGCTCATGGCATAATCCTGAAATGTGTACTCATTCAATCCAAAATTGTGTATACGGTTGTTGTAGATCAAACCACCTTCCTCAACTAAATTCAACTGAATGGCGTCTAAGCCAGTAAAATTGATCAAGTTGTTGTAAACGGCAACATTACGGAGCCAGTGCCCGTAAATAACTTCCCCATTACAGGCTCTATTGGACGTCCAAACTGTGCTTCCGGTATATCCCACATAAATCCCTTCTCCTAAAGTATGGTGAATGTTGTTATCGTGCAGTTCTATGTTCTCCATGACATATCCCGCGCTCCTCCAGGCCTCAGGCATGGAGCAGATGGGGTCCGTTTTGGCCATAATCCCGGCAAAACCAGCCTCTGCAATTTCAATATGATCCACCTCAATATGACTGCTCATATTGGTGATGTTTACCCCCTGAGATCCTTGCTTTAGCGCCCGGATCTCAAATCCGTAAAGGCTATTTTTTTCTCCACTTCCGGTAAAGCGTACATAGGAGCAGCGCTGAAATTCAACAGCTGAGTGTTGAGCCTCAATCAATTCGACCCGACCCCCGCAGTTCTTAATATAGATCGGTTGTTCAGCTGTTCCCTGTAGATCATAAAAACGAATGCCGGCATAAGTACCCGCCGGAATACACAGGGTATCACCTGCTTGCCAATTGTAATCCTCGGCGCGAATAATGGTTAATTCCTCTGGATCGAGAAAATCCAAAAGGTGGGTTTGCGGGCTCTGCTGGGCCAGGAGGGGTGCGGTGAGTACGAGCAGCAGCCAAAAAAATTTCTTGGACGTTTGCATCAGTAGGTTAAGTTTGGGTTGACTCGGGGGGTCTTGTAGTAAATGTACTACAACGAATGATAAAGGGCACAAAAAAACCGATGTACTACCTCCAGAAGAGGTGGATAACCAAAAAGTTTCGACGGATGGTGAGCTAAAAAGAGAAAAACCAGCTCTCGGGAGAACTGGTTTTTCGTATGAGGAGTGTTGGTTATTTAGTTCGGAACAACTAGAAAAATATACGACCGAAGGCCTTAGACAGCGGGTCCTCATAGACGAACACCCGATTTATTCGATAAACGTCTACTTCCGCTTGTTTTCGATCAAGGGTTTTGCCCAAAAAGCAATGCTTAAAATGTAGAGTAAAAGAAGGAAATTAAAGCTCATTCCTACTTGCAAACCCCATTGATCACTCAAAAATCCGATAAGAACCTGAATGAGAGCACCTCCCATTATTCCACTGACGAGTATTCCCGCGAAGCTCCCGTGGTGTTCTTGGACCGAGTTCAGACCTAATGAAATGATGATGGGATACATGACCGCCATAAAGAAGCCGGCCATGGGCAAGGTCCAGAGAGCCAAAGAAGCGGATCCGTATAGCCCTAAGGCCAAAGCCAATATCGTCATGGCCGTAAATACCTTGAGTACCCATTGGCTTTCTTTGATCTTTAACAGCACCAAACCGAGCACTCCGCCCAAGGTCATCAGTCCCCAAAAGTTGGCTACTGTACTAGCGCCCTTGGTTTCTGGATCTATTTGATGGTATTCCTCTAAAAAGCTCGACATCCAAAACGAAATCCCCTGTTCCGCCCCCACATAAGCGAAAATACCCAGGAAATAAGCCCAGACCAGCCGCTTCTTTAACAAACCTTGAATCAAAGACCAACTTCCTATTTGTTCGTCTTTATTTAACTCGAGCTCGGGGAGGTTCTGGCTCGCAACAAAGAGGAGCATGACTCCACTGAGTAAAGCAAAGAGTCCATACAACTTTACCCATCCAAAATTGTCAGAATTGATTAAACTGAGCCAGTCTGTTGCGGTATCAGCTATCGCCCCTTCTCCCTGAGTAACGAGGTAACTGTAAACCAAGGGGGCAACGAAAGATGCTCCCCCAAAAACCAACTGTGCCAGCACTGAATTAAAAGAAAAGTTCTCTTTCCCTCCTGCATGCCTCAATAAAGGATTTATCACTACCTGGAGTACGGCCATCCCCGTACCTATCGTAAATAAGCTGATCAGAAAGACGGTAAACTGGGGAATGAGAAATACCATTAAAGACCCCAGAGTTGTCAATAAAAATGCCGCGACCAGTAAACGCTTCTGTCCATAAGTCTCCAAAAGCATTCCAGCCGGTATAGACATTACCCCGTAGGCGATAAAGAAAGCAAAGGGCAAAAAACCCGCCAGGGTATCACTCAGCCCAAACGCTTCTGTTACGGCTGGATTCAGCGAACCTAATATGTTCGTAATGAAAGAGATAAAGAAGAAAGTGAGCAGTACAAACACCACTCCTTTCATGGCTAGAGATCTTTTTTGCATAGCGGGAAGATACCAAAATAAAAAAGCCCTTCACGTGTTGTGAAGGGCTTCGAAGGAGGCGGCTACCTACTCTCCCACCTGGTGTGGCAGTACCATCGGCGCAAATGGGCTTAACTTCTCTGTTCGGAATGGAAAGAGGTGATCCCCATCGCCATGGCCACCTAAACGGTGTCGGCTTGTTGTTGGAAGCGGTAGCTCTTACTCTGGCTTCCAGCCGGTTTTCTGTAAATATGACAGTACTGAGACGAAGATGTGTTCTTGAAGTGGAGGTAAACTATCCTTTTTTTGAATTCGCAGAAGTGTAGAACAATAATTAAGTGCTTACTTCGGCAACTCCCTAGTTGTTACTAAGGAATTGCCGAGAGGGCGGTGCAAGTATACGGGCAATTAGTACCACTCGG
>CAZLGZ010000218.1:0-4400 GCA_964558965.1 uncultured Flavobacteriaceae bacterium | reverse complement strand
AAATTGAAAAAAGTGGTGGTTTTTTAAAGCAACTAAAAGCTGGAGTGATTCAGAAAAAAACTAAAGAAAGTGCTCAAAAAGAACAATCTCTTTTTGATGAAGGAAACCTAACATTAGTAGGTACCAACAAATTTCAAAATGAAAATGATAAAATGGCTAATGATTTGGAAATTTATCCATTTGTGAAAATTAAAAATAGAAAAACAATTATTGAACCAATTATAGAGAAAAGACTCTCTGAAACTTTAGAAAAAGAAAGAATAGCAAATGAGAAAAAGTAGTTTTTTAGTAATCCTCTTACTAGCCCTAGTTACGTTAGGATGTGAAGAAAAATTAGAATTTAAGTATCAAGATAAACCTCAATTGGTAGAGTGTCCTGGTGTAGATAAAGCCCTAATACATGAAGCACTTTATAGTTTCCAAGAGGATATCGGGGTTTTCTACAATAAATTTACTGACCACAGGTATGGTACTAGCACTTATTATGTAGAAGCATATAGACAATTTGTCTATTTTGGATTTTCGGGCGAGGCAAATTTTGCCGAAATAGTTTCAGAACATTCGTTAAAGGTTCTTAAAGAGCTTAAAAAAATTGATGGATTATGGACTTCGGGTAACGAGGACACCAATTTAAATTATGACCACGAATTTGTAAAATGTCTATTCAATAATGTAGAAGATGAGGATATGAGACAGCGATTACATAGTTTAATCGAGGTAAATTATCTTTCTCCACAAATGGTGGCAGAACCTATGCGGGTAGAAGTATTAAAAATTATTGGTGATGAACACTTAGCGATGTATATGATGCTTGATGCTTACTACCAATATCTCATAAATTTTGATTTCCCTGAAGCGAGATAAAAAATGGTTAGAAAAAACCTAGAACATATTGAGTTAAAAAAAAGCTTTCAATCTGAAAATAAGAAACCCTCTTTAGCAGATACTGCCGAAGGTATTTCGGTTAAATCATCTTATTCTAATGAAGATGTTGAAGGTTTAAAACATCTTAATTTTGCTGCAGGGATTTCTCCCAATCTCCGAGGTCCGTATAGTACCATGTACGTGAGAAAACCTTGGACTATTAGGCAGTATGCAGGTTTCTCAACAGCCGAAGACAGTAATGCATTTTATAGAAGAAATCTAGCGGCCGGACAGAAAGGATTATCTGTTGCATTTGATCTTGCAACACATCGTGGTTATGATAGTGACCATGAACGTGTTTTAGGAGATGTAGGTAAGGCTGGTGTTGCTATAGACAGTGTTGAGGACATGAAAATATTATTTGACCAAATTCCTTTGGACAAAATGAGTGTTTCCATGACCATGAATGGGGCCGTTTTACCCATCATGGCTTTTTACATCGTCGCTGCAGAAGAGCAAGGCGTAGCCCCTGCCCAATTGGCCGGCACCATTCAGAATGATATTCTCAAGGAGTTTATGGTTCGCAATACCTATATCTATCCGCCGAGCCCATCCATGAAAATTGTTTCGGATATCATCGGATACACCAGTGAGCACATGCCCCGATTCAACAGCATCAGTATTTCGGGCTACCATATGCACGAAGCCGGCGCACCTGCCGCCTTGGAATTGGCCTACACCCTGGCTGATGGCCTGGAATACATCCGAACAGGATTGGCTGCCGGTCTCCAAATTGATCAATTCGCCCCCCGACTTTCTTTCTTCTGGGGGATTGGAATGCGTCATTTTACCGAAATCGCTAAAATGAGAGCCGGGCGCATGCTCTGGGCCAAATTGGTGCGTCAGTTCGGGCCAGAAAACGAGAAATCCCTCATGCTGCGAACACACAGCCAAACCAGTGGATGGAGTTTGACCGAGCAAGACCCCTTTAACAATGTGGCGCGCACCAATATCGAAGCCATGGCCGCTGCCTTTGGCGGAACCCAAAGCTTGCACACCAATGCCTTGGACGAAGCCATCGCTTTGCCTACGGATTTTTCGGCCCGAATAGCCCGGAATACCCAACTCTTCCTGCAGCAAGAATCACAGATTACCCGAGCGGTAGATCCTTGGGGAGGAAGTCACCAAATGGAAAAACTCACCGCAGAGATTGCAGAGGAAGCCTGGCAATTGATTGAAGAGGTGGAAGCCATGGGTGGGATGACCAAAGCTATTGAGGCAGGTCTGCCCAAGATGCGAATCGAAGAAGCGGCTGCACGTAAGCAAGCCAGAATCGATAGCGGGCAAGAAAAAATTGTTGGCGTCAATTGTTATACCTTAGAGGAAGAAGACGAACTTCAGATTCTGGCAGTTGACAACCAGAAGGTTCGCCAAGGCCAATTGGAAGGGCTCAAGTCCCTTCGGGAGCACCGCAATGAAGCCAAAGCCCAAGCGTGTCTTCAAGATTTAGAGCAAGCAGCCGAGGCCATTCAAGCGGGTAAGCCCGCCGAAAACCTATTGGAGTTGGCCGTACGCGCAGCACGCGAAAGAGCCTCCTTGGGAGAAATAAGCCTTGCGCTAGAAAAATCATTTGGACGCTACCAAGCCGAAATCAAATCCTTTACAGGCGTGTATTCAAAAGAAATTAAAAAGGATCCTAGTTTTGAAGAGGCCAAAGCCCTCGCCAATACCTTTGCGGAGGAAGAAGGGCGTCGCCCCCGAATCTTGATTGCGAAAATGGGGCAAGATGGTCACGACCGTGGAGCTAAAGTGGTTTCTACCGCCTATGCAGACCTCGGGTTTGACGTCGATATTGGACCGCTCTTTCAGACCCCGGCAGAGGTGGCCAAACAGGCCGTCGAAAACGATGTGCACTTCTTGGGCATCTCTTCCTTAGCGGGAGGTCACAATACCTTGGTTCCTGAAGTTATCAAAGAACTGGAAGCCTATAAGCGCGGCGACATCCGTGTCATTGTAGGAGGGGTAATTCCCCGACAAGATTACCCGGCGCTTTTTGAGGCCGGAGCCCTTGCCGTATTTGGTCCCGGCACCAAGATCAGTGAGACCGCAATCGAAATTCTCAAGGCAATTTCGACGAAATAAAGGTTATCCACCGACTGTTAACAATTTTGCGTTTTCCAGCCGCAAGATATATTGTACTTTTAACCTTCAACTACTGATTAATGGGCAAAATAATAGCCGTTGCTAATCAAAAAGGCGGTGTAGGTAAAACGACGACTACAGTGAACCTCGCAGCCTCTTTGGGAGTTCTGGAAAAGAAGGTGTTGTTGATTGATGCGGACCCCCAGGCCAATGCCACTTCCGGCCTTGGAGTAGAGGTGGATACCGTAGAGTTAGGCACCTACCAATTACTCGAACACACCGCGAGTCCTTACGATGTTATTGTCAAGAGCAGTTCGCCTAATGTCGATCTCATTCCAGCGCATATCGATCTGGTTGCCATCGAGATTGAACTCGTCGACAAGGACAATCGCGAATACATGATGAAGGAAGCGGTCTCCAAACTTCGTGAGGAGTACGATTATATCTTGATCGACTGTGCTCCTTCACTTGGCCTTTTAACCTTGAATGCGCTGACTGCAGCCGATTCGGTTATTATTCCAATCCAGTGTGAATACTACGCTTTGGAAGGTTTGGGTAAACTCTTGAATACCGTTAAAAGTGTTCAGCGACTCCACAACAGTGAATTGGATATTGAAGGAATGCTCCTCACCATGTTTGATTCTCGTTTACGCCTGTCCAATCAGGTCGTAGAGGAAGTGAGAAAGCACTTTTCCGATATGGTATTTGACACCATCATCCAACGAAACGTCAAACTCAGCGAGGCTCCAAGTTTTGGAGAGAGTATTATTAAATACGACGCGAGTAGCCGGGGGGCATCAAATTACCTCAACCTGGCCAACGAAATTTTGAATAAGAACAAAGAGAAAGTACAGTAGGTGGCGAGCGCAGCGAAAAAACAAGCATTGGGAAGAGGCCTTTCAGCCCTGCTCAAAGATCCTGAAAACGACATCAAGTCGGTCGACGATAAGAACGCAGACCAGGTGATTGGGAATGTGGTGGAATTGGAACTCGATTCTATTGAGGTCAACCCATTTCAACCCCGTACGGTTTTTAATGACGAAGCCCTAAAAGAGTTGGCCGGATCTATTCGCGAATTGGGTATCATTCAGCCCATTACCGTAAGAAAGATCGGTTTCAACACCTTCCAGTTGGTATCGGGTGAGCGAAGATTCCGAGCTTCTAAATTACTCGGCAAGAAGACCATTCCTGCCTATATTCGAATAGCCAATGACCAAGAGTCTCTCGAGATGGCTTTGGTCGAAAACATACAAAGGGAAGATCTCGATCCGATTGAGATCGCCCTCTCCTACCAGCGTTTGATTGACGATGTGAGCTTGACCCAAGAAAAGTTGAGTGAGCGGGTGGGGAAAAAGAGATCAACCATCACCAATTACCTGCGGTTACTCAAATTA
>CAZLGZ010000217.1:0-4408 GCA_964558965.1 uncultured Flavobacteriaceae bacterium | reverse complement strand
TTTAACTTTTAGGGTTTAGCCGATAAATCCTCTTTATTCAATTTCATGTTTAAAACTGGCGGTTGTCATAAACCGCCAGTATTTTTATATTCTTGCTTTATGAAAACACAACTTATCCAAGACGCGATTGCCGTTTTAGAGGGCAATGTGCAGGAAGGCGGATTTACTATCCCCAGCAAGGGACTTTATCCGTTTCAATGGAAGTGGGATTCTGGTTTTATCGCCTTGGGTTTTGGCCATTACGATATGGATAAGGCCTTACGCGAAATGAGCACCCTGTTGGATTCTCAGTGGGGTAACGGTTTTATCCCCCACATCGTGTTTCACACCAAGACGGACACCTATTTTCCAGGAGAGGATTTTCATCAATCCGAATTGCATCCTCAATCCTCCAAGAAGTACCGTTCCACAGGGATGACACAACCCCCTGTTTTGGGCTTTGTCCTGGAACGGCTTTACCAAATGAGCAAAGACAAGGGGCAAGTGCTCGAATTTATCGACGCTCATATTGATAGAATCTACGACAACCACGCTTACTTTTACAACAACCGCGACCGGGATGGGGATGGCTTGATTTACATCTACCACAACTGGGAGTCAGGTACAGATAATTCACCCATATGGGATGCGGTCTGGGAGACCATGGATCCTCCCCACTACGAATTCGAAAGAAAGGACACGACGCACGTCGACGCCTCACAAAGGCCCACCAAAAGAGAGTACGATCACTACCTCCACATCATTGAAATGGCCAAGGCCGTCAATTACAATGACCAGGCTATAGCGGAGCAGTCGCCTTTCTTGGTGCAGGACCCTCTTTTTAACGCCATGTTGGTGCGATCCAACGAGGCGCTGATATCGCTCTACGAATTGATTGGCCGGTCTTTAGAAAAGCGCCAGCAATTGGAACAGTGGAGTCAGAAGACCACCAAGGCGATGAACGAAAAACTCTTCGATGAAGTCTTAGGGGCCTATGTTCATTACGATTTACGCAACGACAAACCCATTGCGGCTTTGACCTCTTCTTCCTTTACCCCCCTTTTTGCTGGGGTTCCTAGTGCTGAACGTGCTGAGAAAATGGCCAAGGTTTTGACTGAGCGTTTCGGAGGAAAAGACCGCTACCTCTGTGCGTCTTTTGACCCGGGGGATGAACGCTTCAACCCCAAGAAATACTGGCGAGGGCCGGTATGGATCAACGTCAACTGGTTGCTTTACCACGGCTTAAAACGCTATGGAATGGAGACCCTATCGGCTCAGGTGAAATCCGACTCTTTACACCTTATAGAGCAGTTTGGCTTTTACGAATATTTTGATCCGAGAAAAATTAATGGAGAAAAGACCAATGCCTATGGCGGCGGGAATTTTTCCTGGAGTGCTGCTTTGATTATTGATCTCTTGTCTGAATAAAACCAAAAGAACCTTAAAACTCAACCACCATGAATTACCTGGATTACTTGATTATAGTCGTGTACCTCTTTGCCTTTCTCGGCCTGGGTTACCTCTTTAAAGAAAACAAGTCGTCTGGGGACTACTTCCTCGGTGGTCGGAGTATGGGTTGGTTCCCTTTGAGTTTGTCGACTATGGCCACCCAGCTTTCGGCCATTAGTTTTATTTCGGCCCCAGCCTTTGTGGGACTTAAAGACGGTGGAGGCCTGCAGTGGTTGACCTTTGAGTTTGGGGTGCCTCTGGCCATGGCCTTTTTACTGATCGCCTTGATCCCCAGCCTGCACAAGGCTGGAATTGTAAGTGTTTACGAGTACCTCGAAAAGCGCTTTGATGCCTCATCCCGTCTATTGATCAGTGTGGTTTTTCAGATCAGCCGATCCGTTGCCACCGGGGTAATGGTGTACACCATGGCCCTTATTTTACAAGCGACCGTTGGGGTAGATTTTTGGATTTCAGTACTGATTATTGGGGTAATTACCTTGATCTACTCCTTCCAAGGAGGAATGAAGGCCGTGATTTGGGGGGACGTTGTTCAGATGTTTATCCTCTTTATCGGAATTGTACTCTGTCTGGCCTTTGGCCTGGAGGCTTTGGGAGGATTCGATAACTTCTTGACCCATGTCGATACGGATCGAATTACGGCGGTGGATTTTTCGAAATGGGGTTTCAACAATGCCGACGGGCAGGATGAATTTGGATTTTGGCCCATGGTGATAGGAGGTTTCTTTTTGTACGCCTCTTATTATGGAACCGATCAAACCCAAAGCCAGCGGCTCTTGTCAGCCAAAGACTTGCCGACCATCAACAAACTTTTACTGGCCAACGGGGTCTTTCGTTTTCCGATAACCCTGACCTATTGTATCATGGGCTTGGTCCTGGGAACCTTGTTCTTTCAGGATCTAGGCTTTCAGGAAGCGCTCGATGCCACCTACCAAAAGAATATCGGTTCCCTGGAAGGGAAGCGGGCAGACCTGATGGTTCCGGTTTTTATCATGACCTATTTACCGAATGGGGTGATTGGGGTCTTGATTGTGGCCATTATGTCGGCCGCCATGTCGACCTTGAGTTCTACTGTGAATTCCTTGTCGGCGGTGACCATGGAAGATTTTGTCAAGCGTTTTAAGCCCGGTATTTCGGAAAAGGCCTATGTACGCAATTCCCGACTACTCTCTTTGTTTTGGGGGGTAGTTTGTTTGGCGATTGCCTTTTTTGCCGGTAAGATTGAAGGCACGGTGATCGAGGTGATCAACAAGGTGACTTCGGTCTTTTTTGGCCCTATTCTGGCTTCGTTTATGTTGGCTATCCTCTTTAAGCGAGTCCATGCCTTGGGTGCCAATCTGGGGATTGTCGCCGGAGTTGGTCTGAATATCTATCTCTGGCTGGCGGTTCCACAAATCTTTTGGTTCTGGTGGAATGCGATCGGTTGTTTGGTTACCATAATCGTTGCCATTGTTGTTAGCCTCATCATTCCTAGGCCAAGCAAAGAAGGGATTGCCCTGGTCTTCCAGGACAGTAAAAAAGAATTGGGGATCTTACTCGGTTTCTTTGCCCTGATCGTTTGGCTGAGTCTCCAATTGCCTTCTTGGTTGAGTTAGGCCTATGAAGATTGTACTTGCACCCGATAAATTCAAAGCCTCACTCACCGGAGCAGATTTTTGTCGCATCGTAAGCGGGGTGCTCAAGGGGGCGAAACCGGATTTGGAAATCACAGAACTTCCCCTGGCCGATGGTGGCGATGGAACAGCGGAGGTTTTGGAAGCGCGATTAGGAGCAGAGCGCATGGAAGTGAATGTTTCTGACCCTTTGTTTCGACCGCTTCAAGCGGACTATCTCTTTGAACCCAAATCTAAACTGGCTTTTATTGAAATGGCCAAAGCTTCCGGTTTTGCCTTGCTCAATCCATCAGAGCGAAACCCCATGAACACCAGTAGTTATGGTACGGGGGAACTGATTCGGGACGCCCTGCAAAAAGGAGCGGAGCGCATTGTTCTCGGAATCGGTGGAAGTGCAACCAACGATGCAGGCATAGGCCTGGCAGCCGCTCTCGGGTACCGGTTTGTAGATGCCCAGGGAGTTGCTTTGTCTCCAGTCGGAAGGAATTTAGCTCAGATTCATCAAATCATCAGACCTGAAAACGACCTAGTCGACGGAGTACAGATCGAACTGGCTTGTGATGTATCGAATCCTTTTTATGGAAAAGAAGGGGCGGCCTATGTCTACGGACCTCAAAAAGGGGCCAGCGAACAAGAGGTGGAGTATTTGGATCAAGGCTTGCAGCATTTAGCGGCTTTGATCAAGTCTGACTTTGGCCTAGAAGTCCAAGCGGTGCCGGGCGCTGGTGCAGCCGGAGGCATTGGAGGTGGGGCAATTGCTTTTTTGGGGGCCAAGCACCGTGCCGGTATAGAACTCGTCAAGGATCTTCTCGACTTTGATAATCAGATCAAAGGGGCCGATTGGATTATCAGCGGGGAAGGTGCTTTGGATGAACAATCTCTTTATGGTAAAACCATCAAAGGAGTCTGTGACTCGGCTGCTGCCCTAAGCATTCCGGTCGCCGTTTTTTGTGGTCATTTGGGTTTGACCCCCGAAAAACAAAAGGAGGTGGGGATTGCTTATGCTACTTCGATCAACAAGCCGGGTCAATCTTTGGAAGAGGCCATCGCTTCCACTTCCGAAAATCTCAAAGACGCTGTCGAACAGTTTGCAAAAGAGTCTATCTTGGAGGGGTAAACCCAGCTGATGGAGCCATATCTTCCTTGGATAATTGTCGTTTTTACCGTGCTTTTTGTGCGTTGGGTGGGCAGCCGGAATAACAAACTGATTCAGCGGCTGCTCAATTGGTTGCCCGCCATCTTACTCGCTTACATCTTGCCTGCAACCATCAGCGCTTATTTTGGGTTGGATTACGGTCAGCACAGTATTCACAGTGGAAGTAAACTCGTCTTGATTCCCTTGGCTATTC
>CAZLGZ010000216.1:0-4483 GCA_964558965.1 uncultured Flavobacteriaceae bacterium | reverse complement strand
GTGAGGAATAGATTCGAAGACCCTCGTGCTCTTTGGCCGCGTAGTCTTCCCGAAGCATTTCTTCATTGACATATCCGCTCAAACCGACTACACGATTGAATTTTTCAGGATAACTCAGGGCCAAAGCAAAACTGAGAATGCATCCTTGGCTAAACCCCAATAAATTGAGGTTCTCGGGATCTAAATCATAAGCCTGGACAGCTTCTTCAATAAAGCTTTTTATTTTTTCTCTTGACTCAATAGCCTGAGCCGTATCACTCCACTTCCCCTGGGAGGCTTCAAAATTGATGGCATACCAAGCGTAGCCAAAAGGATCTAAGGAGTAAGGGGCCTGAAGCGAAAAGTAGTGGAAATCCTGAGGCATCTCAGGTACAAAGGAGAAAAGGTCGTCTTCGTTACTACCATAACCGTGCAAGAGAAAAAAGGCACCCTTTGAATCTTTTGAAGCCGGTGGATGATAGCGGTATTCCAGTGATAAAGCGGCAGGTTTCATGTTCGTGGTTTTTGAGATTTAGGGAATGAAGGTGAACCAACTTTGTGGTCTTTCTCCTAAGAGGGGTAGCATTGTTCTTTTGTTTCGGAAGACATCCTGGAGTCCAAAAAGGAGAAAACCAAAATACACCAGCCAGAGTATGGAACGGGCTGAGGACACATCCAACTTATAGTTGTTCTCGATAAAATAAAGAAAGGTCCCTGTGCCCAAAAGGAGCACATGAAAAAAAAAGGCCTGACGCAAATGAAATCGACCATAGGCAGACTTCGCATCGGAATTCATGCTCATGGCAATTAAACATCCTACCGGAAATAAATAAGCCGTTAAGGCAATACCCCAACCGGGTGGACGCTTTTGTTCTTTTTGTTCTATGCTCATTTCTTTCAGGTGAATGGGATCCAACTAGTTCTTGGGCGGTGTTTCTCTCAGGACCATTTGGTCGCCTAAGATGGAACCGTATGACCAACCCCGATGTTCTTTGTCAACATACAGGCTGTTTTTTGATTTCGATTCTATCTGGTCGGCCTGAAGGGTATAGTTTGTTTCTGGATTGAAAAGACTCAAATTAACAGGCTCGCCTTCTTCAATTTTTGGTGTTTCTTGGCTGACGAATTGGTACCCTCGGGTCAGAATTTCGATTGTTTCCTCCAAATCATATTCTCTCTGTAGTTGTCCGAAAACGGATTCCAAAGCTATCGTTCCGTAAGCGGCCAAATCAAATTCAACCTGTTTCTCTTCAGGAGTGCGCGGACTGTGATCTGATTGCACATAATCAATCGTCCCTTTGGCCAGCGCCTTGAGTAATGCCTTTCGGTCTTTTTCCGTTCTTAGCGGAGGCAGAACTTTAAATTGGGTATCAAATTCCTCAAGAGATTTATCGGTTTCGATCAGGTGATGCAAGCTTGTACTGCAACTGACTTCCAGGCCTTGCTTTTTGGCCTGCTCGATGAGCTTAACACCTTCAGCCGAACTGACTCCGGGAATATGAAGGCGCCCTCCACTGTAAGCAAGAATGTGAAGATCTCTCGCTATTCGAGTTGTTTCTGCCAAGACCGGAATTCCTTTAAGACCTAATTGCGTCGAAACCTTTCCTTCATTCACTACTCCTTTGCCCTTTAAATCTGAATCGATGGGTAAAGAAAAGACCGTCCCACCAAAACTCTGACTGTATTGCAGCGCAATTTTAAGAAGGCTTGGACTTTCAATGGAACGCCCGCTGTCGAAGAAACCCACCGCTCCAGCCTGCTGCATATCGTAGAGTTCGGCCAGTTCTTTGCCTTCCCTGTTTACCGTTAAGCTGCCTAAGGGATGAATTTTGGTTAATCCCGCTTTACTCGCATCATTGAAAAATCGAATAGCGCTTCGGTTATCGGGAACAGGGGAGGTGTCAGGCAATAAAACCAGCTGTGTAAAGCCACTCAGCGCTGCGAGATGCTGTCCGGCAGATAAGGTTTCTCGATCTTCATAGCCGGGCTCTCCGAATCCAGCTCCCAAATCAAACCATCCGGCAGAAAGGTGAAGGTTGGGCAGACGAATTTCACGATCCACCTTCTCGTCAAGCTTACTGGCAATTTTTTTGATCTGCCCATTGATAAGCAGCAGATCCCTCTTTTTGAGGTGGTATTTTTTTTGTTGGGGGGTAACCAAGATTGCCCCTTTTATCAGTATCCTCACGTTATCCATTTTTGAATCCCCATTTCGAGGAATAAAAAGAGTAAGGCCAAAGCAACGGCCCATTTCCAAAATTCTTTTCGCTGACCTTCTACTGTCCAGTCCTTCAACACTGAAGGCAAAGTTAGCTTTTGTTCTTCAACTTGTCCCTCGTTCCAATTTTGACGGCTTTCTGACACCGGATAATTGATAGCCAATACCCCAAGGGTATCTCGTGAAGTACTGATCTGATAGAGTCCAGCTTGTTCCAATTCATCACTTAAAACCAGTTCTGTACGGTTCGGATAAGCCTGCTGTTGTGGAATATATTCCGCTACTTCACCGCGTAAAGAAAATACCTGATCCTGGCCCAGAAGATAGGGCAGGTCAATGATGGGCTGATTTCCCATTCTCGCGTAAAGATCCGGAAGTCGAATGCTCTGTTTTCCCATATTGTAAAAGGTTGGAACAATCAGCGGAGACTCTTCAAAACTTCCAAGATCGCTGTCTAGTGGAGAGGCCAAAACAGAAACCCGACGAGCCGACAAGACAAAAGGAGATTCGTTCTCAAATAAAAGAGCAGCATTGACCTGGGGCTTCAGCGGATAAAACACTCTGGATTCCGGGGTCTCAAAATCACTGATTTGTGATCGAAATACGCCACTGAATAGGGGATGTTTGTCCTGAATCCCATCAATCTTCAAAGTGTCTCTTCGCACTTCTTCCATCCGGAAAGAACTGACCGAACTAAGCAATTGGGTATAGCTGTTTAAATCGATGCTTTTTGCGGGAATAATACATAGGCTTCCTCCTGCTTCGTGAAATTCAGTAAGGGCGCCTCTCAATGCATCTGGGATTTGGTAGAGCTGGTCCAGTATAAGAAGGTTCTGCTTCGGTATAAGACCAAAATCTAGACGGTTCAAGTCCTGGCGAACAAATAAAAATTCCGGCTCTTGATAGACCCTTTCAAGGTGGTTCCCATGGGCCTCTCCAACAGCAAGTACCCGAATCTGTTCTTCCTGTTGAATGGAAAAGTAGAATCGGTTATCAAAGGATAAACTGTTGTCTTGAATTTGAACAAAGCCCGCAATGCTAGAGGTGGTTGACAGGGTAATTTCAGTCTGAATAAGCTGATCACCTCCCGGTGCAGGCAGACTGGTCTTGGCCAGCAATTGACCCTCGGCTTCAACACTGAGTGAAAGCAGTTCCCCTTGCTTTCCACCGGCAATCCAAATATCGAGGAGTAAAGTGTTATCGGAAGAGGGGCGAACCGCCAGAGAATCTACCCAGGCATTTTTCTTGTCTTCGGGTCGAAGGGCAACCGTAATCAATTCTAGGGAATCGGACTTTTCTTCAAATAATTCTGGGAGTCCTTCCTGAAAATCCGACAACAAGAGCGCTCGTCCGTATTGATCCACAGAATTAGAATTTCGGGACCTTGCCCGGAGTGCCACTTCATCCAAGCTTCTTTTCTTGGTTGTCCAACGGAGTCCAGGGAGTTTAGTTTTTAAATTTTTCCATTGATCTGGTCCATACTGACGATCGTTGGTCATCACTTCAACGATTTGGTCATCGGCCAAACCGCTCACCAACTCCTGAATGGCCGTTTCTAATAAGGGAACGCCTTGGACATTCGCCTGCATGCTGAGCGAATTATCCAAGTAAACGAATAACGGCTTAGTCGATTGATTCTCGGACTGCTTTGAAGGTTCTAGTGGGCGAGCAAAGGCAAAAACCAAAGCGGCTATAGCAAGCAACCTGCTCAACAACAGCAGCCATTTTTTTATGGATTTACTTTTGTTTGATTCGGCGGTTAGTTTTTGTAAAAGGGCTACGTTAGTGAAAAAAGTGGTTCTGAACCTTCTCAGCTGAAACAGGTGTACAAGCACAGGGATGAGAAGAAGTAGTAAGGCCCAAAGAAATTGCGGGTAGAGAAATTGCATTCACAATAGCTTGAAGCAAATATACACAGCTTTTAGGGTATGAGCCCCCTGTAAAATGCTAACAAAAGAAGAAAAAATCCCTCAGGGATTCCATCTGACGAAGATGAAAGAATTGAAGTATGGCTCCCTGAGCTTGTGGATTGGCAACAGTGACAATTATTTGAGGGTGCTCTAGGTGGTCAATCTCTTTGAAATCTTGCATAGAAACACCATAAATCGTCTTTCCAATTTTATTGGGGTTATCACACATCCAAGAAAAAGCCACGCCCTCGTTCTGAAAGGCAGCAGCCAAGTGCTTTCCCTTGTTGCCAGCCCCCCAAATGACCAAGGGACGTTCTGGCTGGTAATGGAGCTTTAAGAAGTAGTGCAGTTTGAGATCCAGAAAGAAATTCTGAGC
>CAZLGZ010000215.1:0-4487 GCA_964558965.1 uncultured Flavobacteriaceae bacterium | reverse complement strand
CATTAACGTGCAACAGCTCCTTTCTGAGATGCCAGAAATGATCGCTGCCAATGCCGAATTAAAGAAGTTGCAGGAGACGTATCGTGCGGACATTGAGAGTTCATACACCGAGCTTCGCAATAAGTTTCAACAGTACCAAAATGAGGCTGCTGGTAAAACAGCCGAAGAAAACAAGAAGCGTGCTGATGAATTGCAAGGCTACGAGAGAAGTATCCAAAAAGCAGAACAGCAAGCTGTTCAAGAAATGCAAAAGAAACAAGCCGAGTTGTTCGCGCCTATTTCTGAGAAAGCCAAAGCTGCTATTGATAAGGTAGCCGCTGCTCAGGGGTACGAGTACGTATACGACGCTAGTCCTGGTTTGGGCTTATTGGTCGCAAACGGGAAGAACCTTTTGCCGGATGTAAAGAAGGAATTGGGATTCTAAATTGAGATTCCTCAACATATAAAACCATCTGAAGACGTATCTTCAGGTGGTTTTTTTTTGAAGTCTATATGAGCACAAACCAGCCTATTGGTTTTTTTGATTCTGGAGTAGGAGGACTCAGTATCTGGAGAGAGGTGAACCGCCTTTTGCCCACGGAATCGACAGTTTATGTGGCTGATAGTGGTTTTGCCCCTTATGGACAGCGCTCTGCGGAGGTCATACGTGAACGATCTCACCGGATGACGCGCTACCTGCTGGAACAGGGTAGTAAATTGATTGTCGTGGCTTGTAATACCGCGACAACCAATGCCATTGCTGATTTGAGGAAGAGCTATTCGGTCCCTTTTATCGGGATCGAACCAGCCATTAAGCCTGCCGCCCTGAAAACCGAGACAGGAAATGTCGGTGTTTTGGCCACGCAAGGCACCTTGACCAGTAGTCTTTTTCATCAAACTCGGGACTTACATGCCCAGGGTATTCAAGTGATCGAAAGGGTGGGAGCGGGCTTGGTGGAAGCGATTGAGACCGGGGATCTGCAGGCAACCGCCCTTCAGGACCTCTTGGAGGGGCATCTGGAAGCCTTACTCAAACAAAATATTGATGTCTTGGTCCTCGGGTGTACCCATTACCCTTTTTTGGAGCCCTTACTTCGGAAATTATTACCGACTTCTGTTCAGATTCTTGATTCTGGGGAAGCGGTGGCCAGACAAACAGCTGCAGTGCTGCAGCAACATGCCCTTCTAAAGGAGGGGAAGACTCTTGGCCTACACCAGTTTTTTAGTACCGGAAAGGCCAATCTTATGCAGGAATTTCTTGGAGGCATGAACCGCCCGGAAGTACCTCAGGCTTTACGGCTATAAGTCAAAAAGGTAAAGGCATGGGCATGCCTGTCATCGCTGGGGTGCATCTCGGCTTCTTCCAATACCCACTCTTCATCAGAAAAATCTGGAAAAAAGGCATCTCCTTGCACTTCAGTATGCACACGGGTAAGTTCGATATGGGTTGCAAAAGGCAGTCCTAGCGCATAAATTTCACCTCCTCCAATAATGTACAGGTCTTCCTGGCCATCACCCAGGGCCAGTGCTTCTTCCATGGAACCCACTACCTGGCACTCAAAGGGCGCTTGGTAATTCTTGTTACGAGTGATAACAATGTGTTCCCGGTTGGGCAAGGCAGAAGGAAAAGTCTCTAAGGTCTTCCGTCCCATGATAATCTTGTGACCAGAAGTAAGGCGCTTAAAACGTTTGAAGTCATCGGGTAAATGCCAGGGAAGGCGTTCCTGAAATCCCAGGGCATTGTTTTCTGCCGCAGCGGCAATGAGGATTATTTTACTGCTCAATCGATTCTTTTTTATTGACTTTATTCAGCGGAAAGTCAGTCTGGATCTCCTTCTGGAGCTCTGCAATCTTTTCTTTTTGTTTAGCGACCAGTATTTCGCGTTGGCGACGCTCCCAGTCTTTACCCATAAACTTGTGAGCAATCAAGACATTAAAGGCGTGCAGCGTCAGCAGGAATCCCCAGAGCAACATCACCCAGGCATACCAGTCATAAGCGGCTCCGTACTTCAGGATTTTATTGATCAAAATCAGAAATACGCTTCCGATCGCAAAAATAACGATATGCTGGTAAAGCCATTTTCTCTGAGAAACCCTATTTTGGGCATACTCGAGCATCTCGTGCTCTTCCAAATTGACCTTGGGAGCTGTATTTTTTTTAAAAAAGGAGAGTTGCTTCATAGTTCTAATTTACAAAATAGCCCAAAAGCCATGCCGCAATTTACAGATCGTTCCGAGTTTCCTGGTCTTGAGGGAGGCATATATGCCAACACGCCTGCCTGTGGTCTAATCAGTAAAACCCTTGTGGAATGGAGGAGGGAGCAGGATGAGGTATTTCTGAACGGCGGAGCGCAAGTCTTTATGAAGCAACAGGCGATTCTTTCTGAGACCAGACAAAGCCTGCGTCGTTATTTGGGTGTACAAAATGAAAGGGCTCTGGCGCTGGTTCCTAATTTCAGTTGGGGGTTCAATGCCTTCCTGGAAGGACTCCCTAAGGAGCAAACGGTCTTGTGTCTGGAGGGGGAATACCCTTCTTTATTGTGGCCGTTTCAAGAGCGTGGTTATAAGATAAGAACCGTGGCTAAGAGTGTTTTGGTTGAAGAGGAACTCACCGATATCTTAAAAAAAGAATCGATTGATATTCTGGCCATCAGTCTGGTTCAGTGGTTGGACGGTTTTCAAATCAATATGCAGTGGCTAAAGCAGATCAAAATGCTCCATCCGGGATTACTGATAATAGCGGACGGAACACAGTATTGTGGAATTGAGGCTTTTGATTTTGATACTTCCGGTATTGATGTGTTAGGAGCCAGTGGCTATAAGTGGCTACTGGGTGGTTATGGCAATGGTTTTTTCTGCTTTAATGACAAAACCCTGGCCAGTACCAAACTACCGCAATTGGGATTTGGATCTGTGCGAGGCGACGCCGATAAACGTGCAGGGGTTGGTCTTGCGGAATGTTTGGAACCCGGACATCAGGATGCCCTTGCCTTGGGTTCTTTGGGCCGCTCGGTGGAACAACTTAGGGAATGGGGGCTAGAAACTATTGTCGAGCAAAACCAAAAACTACACCAGGCAGTTCTGACCCATATAGGGGCCAAAGGCTTGCTGGACGAGCTGGACTTCAGTCGCTCGCAACACGGAATGATCTACAGTATCCCCTATTCTGAAGAGCGATGGAAGGGCCTAAATGAGGGTGCAAAAGTGCATTGTGCGCTCCGCGCTGGAAGAATTCGACTGGGCTTTCATTTCTACAACGTTGTAGAAGAAGTCGAACAAATAGCCACCTTATTATAGAAGTCCCAAAATTGATCTGGCCTAGGCGGGAGATCGCCAATTTGACCCCCTTCAATTTATTGATAACTGTCTGATATTACGGCATTTTTACCAAATCGATAAATCGAACGCAGCCTATTGTGGGGGCAGACTTTTCTTAATTCATTTGCGTTTGAATTAATAAATTATTTCACATGGCTATCAAAAAACAATATCTAAAATCCAAGCCTGTGTGCAAGGTTACATTTACTGTTCCTGCAAAAGAGGCTGCACAAGTTGCCGTTGTCGGAGATTTCAACAATTGGAGTCCTAAAGGCAGTGTTTTGAAAAAATTGAAAAACGGAACCTTCAAGGGGACGTTTGAACTTCCAAAGGAAAACAGCTACGAATTCCGCTACTTGATCGACGATCAGTACACCAACGATGCGGAGGCTGATCGTTACCAGTGGAACGATTATGCTGGAGCTGAAAACGCAGTACTGGATATCTAAGCATCCAGTTCTTTAAAACTTTATTCGACCACGTCGACACCTTTCCAAAAGGCGACGTGGTTTTTTATTGCCTTCGCCAATTCACTGGGCTCTGGGTAATACCAGGCGGCATCTGCGTTGGTTTGACCGTCAACTTCTAGGGTGTAGTAGGAAGCATGACCTTTCCAAGGGCAATGGGTCTGAGTGGAAGAGGGTTTAAAGTAGTCCTTGTTTAAACTGTCTTCTGGGAAGTAGTGGTTGTTTTCGATCACAACGGTTTGATCACTTTCGGCCAGTACCGTATTATTCCAAATGGCTTTCATCTTAAGTCGCTTTAATTAAATAATTACAATACCATTGTCGGGAATCCGTAAAGAAACATACAGGTTTCAGGCCGGCTTGTTCACAAAGCCATTCAATGGTCTTTCGG
The DNA here is from genome assembly GCA_964558965.1 of uncultured Flavobacteriaceae bacterium. Lineage (GTDB taxonomy): Bacteria > Bacteroidota > Bacteroidia > Flavobacteriales > Flavobacteriaceae > Aureicoccus. The sequence continues at coordinate 332 of CAZLGZ010000215.1, read as the reverse complement.
TCGTACTTCTGAGAGATTTCGGTATGAATGGTTTCCCAGGCATCCAATTCCACCTGCAGGTCAAGGGCCTCAATTTTTATCTTCTGAGGGGATTCTGCGACTAAGAAACTGCGGGCTGTGCCGGTTTCGGGATCATAGCTTTCCCAATGCCGAAAGGCATCGACCTCAAAATTTCCGCCCATTTCTGCATTGATGCGGTGCAAGAGGTTTTTATTGAATGCTGCGGTGATTCCTTCCTTATCGTCATAGGCTTCCAGGACGGTCTGTGGATCCTTCTTTTGATCAAATCCAATAAACAGCAGGTCCTTTGGCCCCAGACAGTCTTTTAATTC
>CAZLGZ010000214.1:0-4547 GCA_964558965.1 uncultured Flavobacteriaceae bacterium | reverse complement strand
GATTCAAACAAAGACAAGGATAAATTATGGCTAGAATCGCAGGGGTAGATATTCCGAAACAAAAGCGTGGTGTTATTTCACTAACCTACATCTATGGGGTTGGTCGCAGCCGAGCGCAGGAAATTCTCGCACAAGCAAAAGTGTCTGAAGACACAAAAGTTTCTGAGTGGAATGACGATGAAATTAGTCGTATCCGTGAAGCTGTTTCTCAATTCACTATTGAAGGAGAGCTTCGTTCTGAGACGCAATTGAACATCAAGCGCTTGATGGATACTGGTTGTTACCGCGGTATCCGCCACAGAATTGGTTTGCCTCTTCGTGGTCAGCGTACAAAGAACAACTCCAGAACTCGTAAGGGAAAAAGAAAAACTGTTGCCAACAAAAAGAAGGCGACAAAATAATTTGTTCAACAGCTGGGAGCTTACTCTCTCGGTGTATTGACGCAGTAGAAATATGGCAAAGGGAAACACAAAAACGGCTAAGAAAAGAAAGGTTGTCGTTGACTCGCATGGGGAAGCCCATATTGTTGCATCATTCAACAATATCATTATTTCATTGACCAACAAGAAGGGGGATGTTATTTCCTGGTCTTCTGCTGGTAAAATGGGATTCCGTGGATCAAAGAAGAATACTCCTTACGCAGCTCAGGTAGCAGCAGAGGATTGTTCTAAAGTGGCTCACGAGGCTGGTCTCCGCAAAGTTAAGGTCTACGTAAAAGGACCAGGTAACGGAAGAGAGTCTGCAATTCGTACCATTCACAATGCCGGAATTGAAGTTACGGAGATCATCGATGTAACTCCACTACCACACAACGGGTGTCGTCCTCCGAAAAGACGTCGAGTATAATTAATTTTACAATTCCGAAGTGAAGGAAGGTCATCGAAGGATAAGCCTTAATTCATGATCTCATTTCGGGTAATTTAGAAAAGATGGCAAGATACACAGGTCCAAAAACCAAAATCGCTCGCAAATTTGGCGAGGCAATTTTCGGAGACGACAAGTCTTTCGAGAAAAAGAATTACCCTCCGGGGCAACACGGGAATAACCGTAGAAGAGGTAAGAAGTCTGAATACGCAATCCAGTTGATGGAGAAGCAAAAGGCAAAGTACACTTACGGTATTCTTGAGCGTCAGTTCCGCAACCTTTTTGAAAAAGCAAACCGCAGCAAAGGAGTAACAGGTGAAGTACTTTTACAATTGTGTGAAAGCCGCCTGGACAATGTAGTATACCGTATGGGTATCGCTCCTTCCCGCCGAGCTGCACGACAGTTGGTTTCCCACCGACACATTACCGTTAACGGTGAAGTAGTGAACATTCCTTCATACAGCCTGAAACCAGGTGAGGTGATCGGAGTTCGCGAGAAGTCCAAGTCTCTTTTCGTGATTACAGAGTCCTTGGCTAACAACAGCAATGTATACGAGTGGATCACTTGGAACAGTGAGAAAATGGAAGGAAACTTTGTAACCATTCCAGAGCGTATGCAAATCCCTGAAGCGATCAAAGAACAATTGATCGTTGAACTTTACTCCAAATAATAGCAATTTAAATCGATTATGGCATTACTTAATTTTCAGAAGCCTGACAAGGTTATCATGGTAGACTCTACCGATTTCGAAGGGAAATTTGAATTTCGTCCTTTGGAGCCCGGTTACGGTCTGACCGTCGGTAACGCACTGAGAAGAGTTCTTCTTTCCTCTTTGGAAGGGTTTGCAATTACATCGGTTCGTATTGATGGAGTTGAGCACGAATTTTCAGTTATCCCCGGGGTAGTTGAAGACGTAACAGAGATCATTTTGAATCTGAAGCAAGTTCGATTCAAAAGACAAATTGACGATGTAGAAAGCGAAACCGTTGCTATTACAATCAGCGACAGCGACAAACTAACGGCTGGAGATTTCCAGAAGTTTATCAGCGGATACCAGGTATTGAACCCGGATTTGGTGATTTGCAACATGGAATCCAAGGTGAACATCAATATGGAGATCATCATTGAGAAAGGCCGAGGGTATGTTCCTGCTGAAGAGAATAAAAAATCCAATGCTCCTCTAGGTAGCGTAGCTGTTGATTCTGTCTTTACACCAGTAAAGAATGTGAAGTACAGCATCGAGAACTACCGTGTAGAGCAAAAGACCGATTACGAAAAATTGGTTTTCGAAATTGAAACGGACGGTTCTATCAATCCTAAGGCAGCCCTTACGGAGGCGGCTAAGGTTTTGATCCACCACTTCATGTTGTTCTCTGATGAGCGCATCACCTTGGAGGCGGATGAATTGGAACGCACCGAAACTTACGATGAAGAGTCTTTGCACATGCGCCAGCTCTTGAAGACCAAATTGGTCGATATGGACTTGTCTGTACGTGCATTGAACTGTTTGAAAGCTGCTGAAGTAGACACCTTGGGTGACTTGGTTTCTTTCAACAAGAATGACTTGATGAAGTTTAGAAATTTCGGAAAGAAATCGTTGACCGAATTGGAAGAGTTGGTCATCAACAAAGGATTGCAGTTCGGAATGGATTTGACCAAATACAAATTGGACCGCGACTAATCGCTGAAGAGAGTAAATAATTATGAGACACGGTAAGAAATTTAATCACCTAGGGAGAACAGCCGCCCACCGCAAGGCGATGTTGGCAAACATGGCTTGTTCCCTTATCGAACATAAGAGAATCAACACAACGCTTGCTAAAGCAAAAGCCCTTAAGCAATTTGTTGAGCCCTTGATTACAAAATCAAAGGCAGAGAACAACCAAACTGCTGACAAGGGGCAGCACAACCGTCGTGTTGTTTTTCAAAACCTTAGAAACAAGTATGCAGTAACCGAGTTGTTCGGACCTGTAGCAGAGAAGATCGGAGACCGTCCAGGCGGATACACCCGAATCATCAAGCTTGGAAATCGTCTAGGGGATAACGCTGATATGGCCATGATTGAATTGGTCGATTTCAATGAGTTGTACCAAGCTGGTGGAGCGAAGAAGAGTAAGAACACTCGTCGTAGCCGTCGCGGAGGTGCTAAGAAGAAAGAAGAAGTTGTTGCACCAGTTGCAGCCGATGATTCAGAAGAATGATCAAAGTGTTATTAAGTGTTTAATACAATTGAGGGATACGCGCCAAGCGTATCCCTTTTTTTATGTTTTTTTGTGCTAAATCTCTAATTAGGAAATGAATATGAAATACACTACACGGAAAAAAGCGATAGTACTGCTGGAGGACGGCACCGTGTTTTATGGTAAAGTAGTTGGTGATATGGAAGGGACGGCTTTCGGAGAAGTTTGTTTCAACACCGGTATGACAGGGTACCAAGAGATCTTTACGGACCCGTCTTACTACGGCCAGTTAATGGTGATGACCAATGCGCACATTGGCAACTACGGAACGCACGTAGAAGAGATTGAATCAGATTCAGTAAAGATCGCTGGATTGATTTGCAAAAATTTCAGCTATCCCTATTCTCGCCCTTCTGCTGAAGGAAGTCTTTTGGAATTTTTGGGGCGTAATAATATCCTCGCCGTTTCTGATGTAGACACCCGCGCTTTGGTGAGCTATATCCGGGACAACGGGGCAATGAATGCCTTGATTTCGACTCGAGTAGAGGAGATCGATCAATTAAAAGAAGAACTTAAGGCCGTTCCGAGTATGCAAGGACTGGAGTTGGCTTCAAAGGTATCGACCAAAGAGCCTTATTTCTTTGGAGATGCTAATGCGCCTTACCGCATCGCGGCTCTGGATATCGGAATCAAAAAGAACATCCTGCGTTCTTTGGCTGAACGAGGAGCTTATATTCAGGTGTTCCCTTACAACGCTTCCATTGAAGAGATGAAGGCTTTTGACCCGCACGCTTACTTTGTGTCGAACGGACCTGGGGATCCAGAACCTTTAAAAGAGGCCATCGCGACCACAACGGCTATGCTCGAAACTGGGAAGCCTGTCTTCGGAATTTGCCTGGGGCACCAAGTGTTAGCACTTACGCAGGGGATTTCTACCTATAAAATGCACCAGGGTCACCGAGGGATCAACCACCCCATTTTGAATTTACTTACCGGGAAGGGAGAGATCACCTCTCAAAACCACGGTTTCGCGATTAGTGCAGAACAGGCCGCGGCTAACCAAGGGGTAGAAGTGACTCACCGTCATTTGAACGACGATACGGTCGCTGGAATTCGCCTGAAAAACCACAATGCGTTCTCGGTTCAATACCATCCGGAAGCGAGTCCTGGACCGCACGATTCAAAGTATTTGTTCGATGAATTTTTTGAGGCGATAAAAGGGGCTGTTCCGGCCTAAAACCTAAGGAAAAACGTAGGAGGCTTAGAGCCAATTATTTATTTTCGCCACGAAGTTTGAAATCATCATCTTAAAACCACAATTCGATTAGACAATGAGTATCATTATCAATATACACGCCAGACAAATTCTGGATTCTAGAGGAAACCCAACCGTTGAAGTAGATGTAATTACAGAGAATGGTCTTTTGGGAAGAGCTGCCGTTCCTTCCGGAGCGTCAACAGGAGAACACGAAGCGGTTGAGCTTCGCGATGGAGGAGATACC
>CAZLGZ010000213.1:0-4571 GCA_964558965.1 uncultured Flavobacteriaceae bacterium | reverse complement strand
AAACCTCCCTGTAGATCAGATAGTTTTGAATACCATAGAAGAGGAAATCAACGCCAATCCTATGGTTGATAATGCCCAAGTCTTCCTTACTCACACCGGCTCTATGGTCGTCCAAGTGAGGCAGCGTCAGCCGATCGGAAGGGTTCAGACTCTTGTAGAATCATTCTACCTCGATCAATCGGGCCAGCGCATGCCCTTGTCCGAACAATTTACGGCGAGAGTGCCCTTGATCACCGGGAAGGTGAATGAGGCCACTTTGGCTGCTGTTCATCGTATACTGACCGAGGTGCAAACCGATTCGTTTTTGATGAAAAACGTGATTGGAATTCACATTGCAGAAGAAGACGACTACAGGGTTGAGTTGAGAAGCGAGGATTATCGTTTGCATTTGGGGAATGCAGATCGCTTGGCTAACAAATTTCAAAAGTTCAAGGCCTTTTATGCCCAATCGCTTAAGCAAGAGGGGATGAGGGACTACGAAAAAGTAAGTCTGGAATTCAGGAATCAAGTCGTCTGCACCAAAAAACAAGAGCATGGAACAAACTAAGTACTCCGTCGGATTAGACATCGGAACCACAAAAATCGTGGCCATCATTGGCCGCGAAAACGAATACGGGAAAATTGAGGTCCTGGGCATGGGCAAGTCCAAGAGCCTGGGTGTTCACCGTGGTGTGGTCAACAACATCACCCAAACGATTCAATCTATCCAACTCGCCGTAGACCAAGCGGTAGCGGATTCGGGTCTGGAGATCAAGGAAGTGGTGGTCGGTATTGCCGGGCAGCACATCCGTAGTCTGCAGCACAGCGACTACATCACGCGTGATAACTCGGAGCGGGTGATTAGCGATCAGGATTTGGAGTTGCTCTGTGATCAGGTGTACAAATTGATCATGCTTCCTGGAGAAGAAATTATTCACGTTCTGCCACAAGAATACAAGGTTGACGCTCAAGCCGAAATCAAGCAGCCTATTGGGATGTACGGTGGACGCTTGGAGGCCAACTTCCACGTGGTGGTCGGACAGGTCACTTCCATCAAGAATATTGGACGCTGCATCAAGAGTGCAGGACTAGATCTGGCCAATATCACACTCGAGCCTTTGGCCTCTGCCAAGGCCGTGCTCAGTCAAGAAGAAAAAGAAGCCGGAGTGGCCCTGATCGATATCGGAGGGGGAACCACGGACCTGGCCATCTTCAAAGACGGCATCATAAGACATACTTCGGTTATTCCTTTTGGAGGAAATATCATTACCGAAGACATCAAAGAAGGCTGTTCTATCATCGAGAAGCAGGCCGAGCTCCTGAAGATTAAGTTCGGTTCGGCCTGGCCCGGAGAAAACAAAGACAACGAGATTGTTTCGATTCCCGGACTTCGCGGTCGCGAGCCCAAAGAGATCACCCTCAAAAACTTGTCGAAGATCATCCACGCTCGTGTGGTCGAGATTGTCGAGCAGGTTTATGTCGAAATCAAAAACTACGGCTACGACGAGCCGAAGAAAAAACTGATTGCGGGAATTGTGTTGACCGGTGGTGGAAGCCAACTGAAGCACCTCAAGCAATTGGTAGAATACATCACCGGCATGGATACCCGTATCGGTTATCCGAACGAGCACCTTGCGGGGCACTCGGATGAGGATATCGCCAGCCCATTGTACGCTACAGCCGTCGGCTTGCTGATGGACGCACTAGAGAGAGATCGTCAATTGCCTCCTCCGGTACAGATTGTCGGAGAAGAAACCGACGAGGTGGAAGGAGAGGAAATGGTGCAAGCTGTGCCCGGAACGGAGCCCCTGGCTCAAGACACTTTGACCGAGCAGGCCCAAAAGGCAACCGTCTTAGAGCGCTGGAGTGATAAACTGAGAAAGTTTTTAGAGAACGCAGAATAAACCCCATAATACAAACAAACACACAACGCATTGACTATGAGTACAACCGATGATATAAGCAACATCGACTTTGATTTACCGAAGCACAAGAGCAACGTGATCAAGGTCATTGGTGTCGGTGGTGGCGGAGGAAACGCCATCAACCACATGTTCGAGGCAGGCATTAACGGTGTGGATTTCGTGATCTGTAACACGGATTCCCAGGCCTTGCAAAACAGCCCGGTTCCCAATAAAATTCAGTTAGGAGTTTCTTTGACTGAAGGTCTTGGTGCAGGTGCTAATCCGGAGATCGGAGAGCAGGCTGCCATGGAGAGCATGGAAGACATCAAAAACATGCTTGGTCCAACAACCAAGATGGTCTTTATTACCGCTGGTATGGGTGGTGGAACCGGGACAGGTGCCGCGCCGATCATCGCTAAGTTCTCTAAAGAAATGGATATCCTCACGGTAGGAATCGTCACCATTCCTTTTCAGTTTGAAGGAAGCATGCGTACCAAGCAGGCTCAGGCTGGAATCGAGCGTTTGCGCGAGAATGTCGATTCTCTGATCGTGATCAACAACAATAAACTCCGCGAGATTTACGGTAACCTTGGATTCAAAGCGGGCTTCTCTAAAGCAGATGAAGTCTTGGCCACTGCCGCTCGTGGAATTGCAGAGGTGATTACCCACCACTACATGCAAAACATTGACTTGCGTGATGCCAAGACGGTTCTTTCCGACAGTGGAACGGCCATCATGGGATCTTCTCAGGCAAGTGGTTCAACCCGCGCGAACGAGGCGATTACAGAAGCCCTGGATTCTCCGCTATTGAACGATAACAAAATCAAAGGAGCCAAGAATGTGTTGCTCCTTATTGTTTCGGGTACACAAGAGATTACCATTGACGAGATCGGTGAGATCAACGATTACATTCAAGTCGAAGCAGGTTACAGCGCCAACATTATTATGGGGGTTGGTGAAGATGAAACCTTGGGCGAAGCCATTTCGGTTACCGTCATCGCTACGGGATTTGATGTAGATCAGCAAGACGATATCGTCAATACCGAGACCAAGAAAATTGTACACCAATTGGACGGGGCCCAGAAAGCTGCTGCCTTGGCTAAGCCTGAATCAGCTCCTGTAGAGCCGGAAGCGGCTGTTGAACAGGCACCTGCTGCTGCAGAGGAAGAAGTGATCATCAAGCACCAACTCGATGACACCGAAACAGAAAAGGAAGATCTTGGGGGTTTGGGTTTGGTCCCCACGACAGATGAGCTCAGAAACCTGGACGTGGTCTATGAGGAAGTCAAGCCTGAAGTAATTGCTGCTGAAGTTCCTACAGAGACCCTGGAAACCGAATTGGACCAGGCCGTCTCTGAAGAGGAGTTCGTCATCATTGAAACCAGTGAGCAACTGCGCGATATCGACGTGGTTGAGCCGGAAGAGGTTTCTAGTCGTGAGCAATTGGAGCAGACAGCTTTGGCTTTTGAATTGCCTTTGGTCGTTGACAATCCTGTCGAAGAAGAAGAGGAAGAAATCGTTGCTGAAGACGAGGCGCCGACCATCACCTTCGATCTGTCTGACGAATCCATGAGCATGGAAGAGGAAGCGTATATCGAAGTGGATGAGATCGTCGAAACGCCGCCGCTAGAAAGCAGCGAGACCCGCTTCGATTTGCAAGACTATATGGAGCTTGAAAAGCAATTGGCCGGTGCCCAACCTGCAGAGGAAAAAGAAACCGCCGTTGCCGATGAGCCGGTACTAAAAAGAATTGATCAGGAAACTGAAGCCTCCACCGGAGATCCACAAGGAGAGGTGGCTGCTGAGGAGAATCCTTTTGAAAATTCCATCGATGAAATCTTAAAAGAGCGCGTAGACGATCGCAGGAAGAAGATGAAAGACTTCAACCACAAGTTCAGTTTTCGCCGTAACAGCATCGAGGATATCGAGAAAGAACCCGCCTACAAAAGACAAGGCGTAGACCTAGGGGATGTCCCTAAGGAACAAAAGGTCTCACGTACGAGCTTGAGCGAAGACAGCAATGAGGATATGCAGCTGCGATCCAACAATTCGTTCTTGCACGACAACGTGGATTAGTAGTGTTTAGTTTGTATTCCCTAACGGGAGTTTTAAGCCCGAAAGCTCTCGCTTTCGGGTTTATTTTTTTAACTTTGCCCTCCTTAAAACAGAGCCCATGAGTTTGCAATCACAGGTTATGACAGAGCTAAAAGCCGCGATGAAAGCCAAGGACAGTGTTGCCTTGGAATCACTGCGTGCCATCAAGTCTGCCATCTTGCTCGCCCAAACCGAAACCGGTGGGGGTGGAGAGTTATCTGAGGAGGCAGAAATCAAGCTTTTGCAGAAGCTCGTCAAGCAACGCAAAGACAGTGCAGCACTTTACACCGATCAGGGTCGTGCCGACTTGGCTGAACCTGAATTGGCACAAGCTGCTGTTATCGAAAAGTTCTTGCCTGAGCAACTCTCTGAAGAAGAGATTACTGCTGTCGTTAAAGCCACGATCGAAAAGGTTGGGGCCAGCGGCATGCAAGACATGGGAAAAGTCATGGGAATGGCCTCTAAGGAGCTCGCAGGCAAAGCCGATGGGAAGACCATCTCCGGCATTGTCAAGACGCTCCTAAGCAGCTAACATAAACGGCCGCGTAGTTCAACTGGATAGAATATCAGATTTCGGCTCTGAGGGTTGGGGGT
>CAZLGZ010000212.1:0-4590 GCA_964558965.1 uncultured Flavobacteriaceae bacterium | reverse complement strand
CGCTTCGATATAAGGTAGGGATTCGATATCCCCGACAGTTCCCCCGATTTCGGTGATGACGATATCGTATTCTCCACTCTTTCCTAAGAGTTGAATACGGTCTTTGATTTCGTTGGTGATATGCGGAACTACTTGTACCGTTTTTCCAAGAAACTCTCCACGGCGTTCCTTCTGAATAACACTTTGGTAAATACGTCCAGTGGTTACATTATTTGCCTGGGAAGTACGGACATTCAAAAAACGCTCGTAGTGCCCCAAATCCAAATCCGTTTCGGCCCCATCATCGGTGACATAACATTCGCCATGCTCGTAGGGATTCAGTGTTCCGGGATCGACATTGATATAGGGATCAAGCTTTTGAATGGTTGTTCTAAAACCTCTGGCCTGCAACAATTTAGCTAGTGATGCAGCGATGATTCCTTTTCCAAGTGAGGAGGTTACCCCGCCCGTAACGAAGATGTATTTGGTAGTAGACATTAGAAGTATGTGGAGTTTCGTTTACGGGGTGTAAAGTTAAGAAACTGAACTGCACAGGCAACTAATCCTGTAAGAGCTTATTCACATTGCCCAATTTCCTTGTAAAATAGTGTACCTTGAAGCAGACATTAGCACCATGGAAAGAAGAAAATTTATGCAAAAGGCCGGCGTGGCAGCCGTCGGATTAGGAAGTATCCCTGCCGCTCAGGCGAGGACTCTTGGCCAATCAGAGCAAGCATTTAATAAGCTCAAACACAACATCAACCACAGCGTCTGTCAATGGTGTTATAGCGATATGCCTCTTGCTGATTTTTTGGATGTCCTGGTCGACTGGGGTATTCCGGCTATTGACCTTATTGGACCGGCTGACTGGCCTTTACTCAAAGAAAAAGGGATTCACTGTTCCATGTGCAACGGAGCCGAGATCAGTTTGACTGAGGGCTGGAACAATCCCAAGTACCACGAAACACTGATTGACAACTACACCAAAATGATTCCCTTGGTCGCCGAAGCGGGCTACACCAATTTGATTTGCTTTAGCGGAAACCGGGATGGAATGAACGATTTAGTTGGACTACAGCATTGTGTTGAAGGCCTGAAGCAAATTATTCCCTTGGCCGAAAAACACGGTGTAGTCATTCAAATGGAGCTCTTTAACCAGATCAACCACCCCGACTATATGGCAGACAATACGCTCTGGGCTGTGGAGCTCTGTCGTCGACTCGATACCGATAACTTCAAGTTGCTCTACGACATCTACCATATGCAGATTCAGGAAGGAGACATTATCCGAACGATCCAGGAATATCACCAATACTTTGGTCATTACCATACCGCAGGGGTACCCGGAAGACATGAAATAGGTGATAACCAGGAGCTCTATTATCCGGCGATTATGAAAGCCATTTACGAAACAGGATTCAAGGGGTATGTCGCCCAAGAATTCATTCCAACAGCTAAAAAACCTCTGAATTCCTTAAAAGAAGCCTTTCGGATTTGTGATGTTTAGGGAGTATTGGCATTGAGCATTTTACCAATCAGCTCATTCCACAACAACTGATTTTCTCGGTTGCGGGAGAAGTTGGTTTCGCGATCGTACTGCTTCTGAAACTTACTCAAATCACGTACGGTTTGTTGGTATATTTCCTTGACCTCCGACTTGATATTACGGGTGTATTTTTTGGACTCCAATCGCTGCCTCAATTTGCGGGCAAAGATTTCCGCAATATCGAAATGCAGTTGCTCGTGATTCAGGATATGGTCGTCGCAAACACTTGGGCGGTACCAGGATTCTGTAGGGTAAAAATGCGCTTTGACATCAAAGACAACCTGAACATCCCCGCGTCCTTGCCATTCTGCCTGATAGGAATAACTGATCCCGCTCGCTGTCGTCGCTGCAGCCTGGGCACCCATGGGCACACCGCCCTTAAAGTCTTCCCAGGTCAAGCGCCATTCTTCTCGCCAGGGCAAGCCTTCTTCCTCCTGCGCATTGACTGCAGAAGAGGCCAAAACCAACACAAAAAGTAGTACAGCTAGTAATCTCCCTCTCCTCCATCCCCACCTATTCGACAGGGGTAGACGGAAAGCCTTTAGACTTCCTAGGTATTGAGGGGAACTAAGGATCATTCGTTTTCTACCTGGCTAATGGTAAGGTCATAATTGTATCTCAGGATAAAGGACGCTTTGTTACCGTATCCCGAATTCCAATCGTTATTTACCTCCTTGAAGTAATTAAAACGGTTACCGCTGTACTCAGTCTCCCCGATAAAGGGAGTGGTTTGGAAGAGGTTGTTTTTGTAGCCCAGCTTCAAGAGCAGATCAAAGGTTAAATCAAATCCTCGGATCGCATAACGGTCAGCTTCTACTCCCCATCGACTGCGGTAGGATTCCATGAATTGATCATTCGCCACTTCCCTAAAAACCGAAGGGAAGGTGAAATTAAGGTTCGCTAAATGCGGCCTTGAAATCGCTTTATTCTCAAAGGCATTATCATAATGCGTGGTGAACATGCGTACGTCCTTCTTCTTGTCGGTATTTGCTGCGTTGAGTATAGAGGTGATACTGGCCACAATACTGCCCATATCGGTTTCTAAAATGACCCAGTTTTCTACTTCTTCAGACAACATTTCGGCGAATGCTTCTCTGTCCAAAGTATTTTCAACGAGGTCGGCTACTTTGGCTTCTGGAAAACGACTTAAGATAGAATCACGGACAGCCATATGCACTTCATCGGCCATGATAATGATGTTCTCATCCGTTCTTTTAGAAGCTAAATAATCCAGCATTTTAACCCGAAGACTTTCTTCATCGGGAACCGAAAAGTAGACATTCTGCAAAGTGAGTTCGCTATCGGCCAAAAAGGGCGTGATCACAGGCACGTTGTACTTGGAAGCCTGAATGGCTACTTCCCCAAGAAGTTTTCGATCAACAGGCCCCACCACTGCACTGGCATTGGTCAAAGGGTCGGATTCCAAGAGGTTCTTTACGCGCTCTAAGTCACGCTGGGTATCCCAAAATTTTACATCGACTGACATTCCCATGGACTTAATCGAATCAAGGGCCACAATGGCTCCCGTATACAAGCCCATAGCATAGCGGCTATCGGTACGGGCTTTGAGCTGACGTGTTGCCTTTTCTTTATCGGCCAAATCGTAGCGGTCCAAGCGGAAAGGCAATAGGTAAACCAACTGCGGCCGAACAGTGACATCCAGGCTATCCATCAAGTTGATCTGGTTCAAGACCAAACCTTCTTTTACATTGAGGTTTTTGGCCCGCTCCTTGGGCAACTTCAAAATCATCCCCTCTTTTAATCCAGCCTCGAGTTCTGGGTTCAAAGCGAACAGGGTATCGCGACTAACCCCTAACTCCTGCGTGATTCTAAATATATTCTGCTTGGCGCTAACCGGATAGTAGACGTAGTTCTCTGTTGTAAGCTCCATTTCTGGGGCCTCTTTCTTCGGAAAGCGAAGAACCATGCCCTCTTTAAGCCCCCCTTCTTGAACAATGACAGGGTTGAGCCGCAGGATTTCCTTTTGCTCAATTTCATACAGCTTACTCAAACTGTATAAGGTCATTTGTGTAGGAACCGTATAAGACTCGTATAATTGGGTGGTTTCCTCCAACATTTCTTTTACCAAAACCGGTACTTTGAGTTGTTGGCCCACAGAGAGGTAACTACTGTTTTTGGGTAAATCCGGATTCAGAGCTGCTAAGCTATCGAGGCTGATTCCAAAACGGTGTGCTATACTCCAACGGGTTTCCTTTGGCTGAACCGTGATGGTGTCGAAGTTCAACCCCATTTCGACGATTTGCTCTTCCGTTGGGTAGCGCGGAATTTGCAGGATCATCCCTTTTTTCAGCGCTTCAGAATACAAGGATTTATTGTACCGCTTAAGCTGGGCTTCCTTAATACCATACAATTGTGTGATACTAAAAATGGTCTCCTTCCGACGAACCTTGTGAGACATAAAACGCAAAGGCGCAATTCGTTCAGGTTGCTCTGTTGTGGTGTTCGTTTCGACCACTTTAGGGTATCGAGGAATCTGCAAAACCATACCAGTCTGCAATCCCCGGCTGTTCAATTCGGGATTGTATTGCCTTAGTTGGGCTTCGGTAATCTCGTACTGCTGAGTCAGACTAAAAATGGTCTCTTTAGAAATAACCCGGTGCGCCGTAAAGCGAAGTGGATTAGAATCGCTTGGACCCGGTTTGACTGTATCCTGCGCAACAGTTCCTGTACTGGCAGGCGGAGTAATTGGGCCGGGCTTAATGGTACTGTTACTCAAGTCAATGATCAAAAAGGTATTCGGCTTGATGTCTGTGGCCTTTTTGACGTCTTTGTTCGCCAATAGAATGGAGTACGGGGTTACCCCGTATCGCTTGGCAATGCTTTGGAGGGTTTCCCCTTCCTTAACAGCATGGGTCTTAAACTTTCGTTGTGCGGTTACCTTGCAAGCGGTAAAAGCAATGAGTAGGCAAAGGAGGAGTGCTTTGAGACAATTGTTTTTCATTCCCATTCTATAGTTGCAGGCGGTTTGGAGCTAATATCGTACACCACCCTGTTTACACCTTTTACTTTATTAATGATATCGTTGGAGGTTTTCTGCAGAAAAT
>CAZLGZ010000211.1:0-4592 GCA_964558965.1 uncultured Flavobacteriaceae bacterium | reverse complement strand
ACCTCTGATCTGGGTGCTTTTGACTTCTTTTTGGACAAGGGGTTGAGTCTACAGGATACCGACAAAAACGGCAACGGCTTGGTGGAGTACGCTGCCAAAGGCGGTCAAAAAGCACTGATCGAGCAGCTTCTTGCCAAAAAGATCTCTTATGTGAAAGACGGAAAAGGCTCCGGTAACGCAATGATCATGGCCAGTCAGGGTATGCGCAATAAGCCCAATTCAGTGGAATTCTTCCACTACCTGGAAGGCTTGGGAATCAGTCCCAAAGTCACCGATGCCGAAGGAAGAAACCCCCTCCACATTCTGGCTTACCGCGGAAAAGACCAAGCAGTATTCAATTACTTCCTGAATAAAGGAGTAGATATAAACGAAAAAGACAAAGAAGGGAGAACGGCTTTTATGAATGCGGCCTACCTGAACTCTTTAGAGATGGTCAAAATCCTGGCTCTTAGGGTATTTGGAATCAACGACTGGGATAAAGAAGGTCGTTCTGCTCTGGCTTACGCCATTCAGAGAAACAGTCCAGAAGTGGTCAACTTTTTGCTCGAAAAAGGAGCTGACGCCAAGTTTATCGATGCCAAAGGGAATACAGCCGCCTACTACCTCAGTCGCAGCTTTAGCCCACGGAATACCGAAGCCTTTGAAGCGAAGTTGGCGATGCTCGAAAGCAAAGGGGTATCGTTAAAAGAGATGCAACACGGGGGAAACACCTTGGCTCACCTCGCTGCCAAGGAGAACAACCTGGCACTGCTCAAGCGCTTGGAAGAGTATGAACTCGCCTTAAACAGCCGCAATATGGATGGTAATACCGCCCTGCACTTGGCTGCTATGTCCGCCAAAAATGAGGAAATCCTCAAGTACCTTATCGCCCAAGGGGCAGACAAAACCGCGAAAACAGAATTTGAAGAAAGTGTACTGGATCTGGCCCAAGAGAACGAACTCCTCTCGGCCGCCGGAACCTCCCTTGACTTCCTCAAATAAACTTACAAGATGAAAAGAAAGATCACTCTCTTTACCGGATTATTCAGTCTACTGCTGATCTCCAGCCTTTTGGTTAGCTTCAACCCTGGCCCGACCAAAGTCAGCTACAAATGCATGATCCAATTGACCAATTACAACGGGCACGGGGCTTATGTCGTCGTGTCTTTACTGGACAAAGACGGGAAATACGTCGAAACTCTCTATGTGCAGGGAGATGACGAAGAATGGTACCACGATATCCCGGAATGGTGGTCCTTTTACGAGAAAGACCAAAGCGACATTGATGCCATCACCGGGGCAACGGTTGGCGGAGGCCAAAGAACCATTCAAGTCATCCAACTCCCAGCCGATAAAATCAATGCCGGATACCAACTGCGTTTTGAAACGGCGGTGGAAGATCAGAAGTACTACGCCGATGACTTGCAGTTTGAACTCACTACCGAAAATCTCAAAACCAAAAAAGAAGGCAAGGGTTACATTCGCTATGTGCGAATGATTCCCGCTTCTTCCTAAGCTCCTATGACCCTATCCGTATGGAGGTTTAGTCATCAATTGCTGGCACTGGCCAGCTCCCTATTTCTTTTACTGGCCTCTGTAACGGGTATTATCCTGGCTTTTGAACCCCTGGTAGAAGGATCAAAGCCGTATTCCGCCTCTTTCAATGAACAGACCATTGGGCAAACCCTCGAAATCCTTGAGGCCCAGTACCCCGAAATCCTCTCTTTGGAAGTCGATCGCTACGACCGGGTACTCCTGGAAGGAATTGATGCAGAAGGCGCAAGCTTTCGGTATTATGTGGATCCCGAAAGCGGTAAAAAACTCGGAGAACCGGAAGAGAAAAGCGCCCTCTTTCGATTCACCACCAACCTGCATCGCTCCCTCTTTTTAAAAAGTGTCGGCCGCTTTTTTGTAGGCTTGGTTTCTTTTTTGATGTGTCTGATCACCATCACCGGCTTTTTACTGCTACTCCAGCGCCAAGGTGGCTGGAAGAAGCTCTACTCCAAAATCCCCAAAGAAGACAAGTCTTCCTATTACCATGTTATTCTCGGTCGGTGGCTCATCGTGCCTATCCTGATTGTTGGAGCGACTGGAGTTTACCTTTCTCTAGAGAAGTTCTCTTTGCTGCCTCCCCTAGCCTTGGAACACCGCTTACCTGAACAGATCGACGAGACCATGGATGGAACAGCTTCTTACGAATTGGAGCTCTTTAAAAACACGCCCTTAGAAGAGTTGCGAAAGCTCAGCTATCCCTTTTCTGAATTTCCGGAGGATTATTTTGAAGTTGCTTTGCAAGACCGAGAACTGTGGTTGCACCAGTACACCGGCGAAGCCCTGAGTGAACTCTCCTACCCGTTCACCACCTTAGCGCAACGCTGGAGCATGCTGTTGCATACCGGTCAAGGCTCCCTGTGGTGGGCCGTCGTGCTCTTGCTTGTAGGGATCAGTTTGGTCTATTTTTTATACAGTGGCATCCGTATTTGGGCGACCCGTACACGTAAAACCAAAAAGTCCAGTATCGTTCCTATTGCTGTGGAAGAAGCCGACACCATACTGCTGGTGGGCTCAGAAACCGGAAACACCTTTGCTTTTGCTACAGTTTTACAAAAAGCACTTTTGGACCTGGGCAAACAAACCCATGTGGCTGAACTCAACTCCTACCAAATCTACCCCAAAGCAGAGGAGCTTATCATTCTCACTGCGACTTATGGCGAAGGGGAACACACCACCAACGGACGCCACTTTTTAAAACTTCTGGACGAAGTCTCCCAACAGCAGACCTTGAACTACTCCGTAGTAGGATTTGGGTCCTTGCAATACCCCGACTTTTGCGCTTTCGCCATCGATATTGATAAAAAACTGGCTGAGCTTCCTGGGTTCGAAGAGAACAATCCCCTTTTTAAAATCAACAACCAAGATTTCAGGGCTTTCGAAACCTGGGCTCAAGGGTGGAGTGCTAAGAGTGGGCAAGTCCTCAAGCTTGAACCCCTCAAAAAGAAAAAGAAGAAACGCCGTTATATTCCCTTTGAAGTGATCGAAAAGAGTGCCTTGAATCTCGACGATACCTTCACCTTAAAGCTAAGGCCGCAAAAGAAAGCCAAGTTTACCTCCGGAGATTTGGCCGGAATCTTGGCGGAAGATGGAAACATCCGTCAATACTCCATTGCTAAAGTCGCTGGTGATTTGGTCCTCAGTGTGAAAAAACACGAACACGGACTCTGTTCCACTTTCTTGAGCCAATTAGCCCCCGGAGATTCCCTGGAAATCAACCTCCAAAAGAATCATGAGTTCCATTTACCTGGATTTGCCCAACAAGTGCTGCTCATCGGAAACGGTACCGGGATCGCACCTTACCTGGGCATGCTGGAGCAACATCATTCGGATAAAGAAATCCATCTGCTTGCCGGCCTGAGGACTAAGGCATCCCTCGAACTCTATCAACCCTATTTGGAGGCCCACCCCCCACAGACGTTGGAGCTCGCTTTTTCTCAAGAGAAAGACGGCCAATACGTGCAGGATATTCTCAGGCAGAAAGCCTCCTGGGTCGCAAAAGGGCTCGAAAACGAAATGGTGATCATGATCTGCGGCTCCTTAAAAATGCAAAATGGGGTCCTCGAAGTACTCGAAAACATCTGCCAGACCGAATTGGGTGTACCCCTCAGCGATTTCGAGAACACGGAGCAGATCCGCATGGATTGCTATTGATTTACAGCTACTTACTAAAAGCTAAAAGGGTTCAATTCACAAGTTGACCCGGCAAAAAGGTCTCATTTCCTGAATTGAGTCGAACCGCGTGCTTGCATTTAGCAGCTTTGTCTGGAATCCAAAAAACAACAGACATGAAAAATGCATTCCTCTTACTTCTTTTGTGTTGCAGTACCCTCAGCGCACAAATTAAGTACGGCACCCCAAAGGCTGATGATCTTCCGGAAGAGCTCTTGCAGTACCCCCGAGAAATAGAGGTTACTCACTTTCCGGAAGAAGTCCACCCTATTCAAATCGGGTCAGACTACTACTGGAAGCACAACACGGCTCTATTGAGCCCTAAAGAAGAAGTAGAAATCATTGAGTTCGGCGCCTACGTCTATTACAATGATCAATGGAATCTACGCAAGAAGTACCCGATCAAGGACTTTGACAAGCTCTTTGGAGCCAAAAAACGCAATCTGCTTGCCGCCCAGCCTTATACCTGGAACGACAATTGGCGGGTAGGCCCCAACCTTTTTGACGGCTGGGCTCTTTGGTACTTCAAGGCCAAAACCGCATCAGGAAAAATCATCATCGGATACCAATCCCTATACACTTCAGATCAACTCATTAAAAATTAATCCTCATGAAAAAAGTACTTTTATTGGCCCTTACCCTTGGGCTCTTCGCCAACCTTTCGGCTCAAAATTTTAAAACCAAAAAAGCGCGAACCCTGACCTGGATCGGAAAAGCGGCTTATGGCTCCTACGAACCCCGTGGAGAAATCAAATTGAAATCGGCCCAAATGAATATCGAAGAGAATACCCTGACCTCCCTGGAGCTCATCATTGATATGAAAAGCCTGAGTCACGATAACAGCCGATTAGAAAAGCACTTGAAAAATGCAGATTTTTTTGAAGTGGACA
>CAZLGZ010000210.1:0-4594 GCA_964558965.1 uncultured Flavobacteriaceae bacterium | reverse complement strand
CCTTGGCGTACTTGCGTTTGTAACTCTTCTTTTCTCCGGAGAGTTGAGATTTGATCCAGTAGGATCAGAGAAAAAAGAAAATCACCTCCCCAGTATTCTTGTGGTGACCTTAATGCTTGTTGTTTTTTGGGGTGTTTACGAGATTTCTAATGTGCGGATTTCCGAAATAGCTTACTCTATTCAAGCTGATCTATCCTTGCCTGTTGCTACTGATCTTATGTTTTCAATGGGTTCTATTGCACCATGGTTCTTTCTGTTACTCGGTTTTGTGATCTGGTCCTATGTCAAACTCTCGGCCTTTATCAAGATTCTACTGGGCTTTATTTTTGGAGCTATTGCACTTCCTCTTCTCTACTTTATTCCGCAGCAAGCTGGCGCGCAGCACACACTTTTCTTTGTTGGGGGTGTCATGCTTATCGGGCTGGCCGAAGCTTTAATTTCTCCTTCGGTTCACTCCATCATTACCCAGCTGTCTCAGCCTAAATTCCTTGCTGTGGCTTTTGGACTGCTTTTTCTTGCGGTTGAAGTATTCGTCATCCTTATTCGAGCATTGAGCGCTTTTCTGGAACTAAACACGCTCTTAGCGCTAGAAATTGGGATGGGCGGCATGTTTGTTTTTGGGTATTGGTACTTCCAGCTTTTAAAAGGGCCCGAAAAGGAAGATTCTTCCATTCAAGACGAGATTTAGCAGTAATTCTACAATTCGTAGATGATTTCTAACACTTTATCGATCATACAGGGGTTAAAAGAGTACGACTTGTTCAAGTCTCTATATTCGCCCGGTTAGCCCGAATGGGGTTAAGAACACTCACTTTTATGAAAACATACTGCTTAACCCTACTCCTTCTGGGAGGAGGATTCCTTTATGCTCAGGACACCTTGAGCGTAAAAGAGGTCTACTTGGACCAAGACCTCGCCTACCAGGAAGACACCAACAGTCTTTTTACAGGAATAGTTCAAGCTAAACGAGGGAAACAAAAGACTTCCTACGAGCAAGTCTACAACCAGGGTGTCATTCAATCCGAGGTTGTTTATTACCGGGGACATAGAGAAAAACCAATGTTTAGAACCTATTACCAGGCAGAAAAGCCCTGGGTATTTCAAAAGATCTATTACTACCACAAGAAGAAAGAAAAGTACGAGATCACTTCTTTTGACGCAGACGGTAAACAAGTACTCATTCAACGTTACGAAAAGGGCAAGCTCACCTACAGTTGTGAATACGACGGAAGGGTTAAAGACGGCCAAGAAATCTGCTATGCCGAAAATGGAGATCAGACCGTCCTGGCATTTGAAAAGGGAGAAAAAATCAGTGCTTCTTGTAGAGACTAAGGATACGGGGTATGGTTGATTCTTTCTACCTTTAAAATCAATCAAACTAAATCTCGTTTTCGCCTCTATGGAAACTCACACAGATCTTAGTGATACTGAATTTCTGAGTCAGTTCAAGGAGTGTTCCTTGCCTCCCTCCCTTTTTACCCACGAAGCTCACCTCAGATTGGCCTGGCTACTCATTCACCAGTACGGTTTAGAAGAAGCCGAAGAGCGCATTCAAAAATTACTCAAAGCCTATGTAAATGCTCTCGGTGCACAAGACAAGTACAATACGACCCTTACCTTGGCGGCTCTTAAAGCCGTAAACCACTTCATCAGCCGAGATAAATTCAAGCATTTCCAAACATTTTTAAGTGCTTATCCTCGCTTAAAAACAGACTTTAAAGGCTTAATGGCTGCCCATTACGGCTTTGATATTTACAATTCTCCAAAGGCTAAAAGGAGTTTTTTAGAACCTGATCTATTGCCATTTGATTAATGCTTCGTTTGTACCCATGATAAAAAAAGTCTTCTTCCCATTTCTCTGCGCAGTAGTAGTCCTTTCCGCCTGTAGGGATAAGCAGAAGAGCCAAAGTTCCCCGCCATCGAAAGAGTGGAAATTAATCTTTGAAGACAACTTCGACCAGGATCTCTCTCAGTGGAACGTTTGGTACGGAGGTGCTTACAATGATGAAATCCAACTTTATAAACCCGAACAGTTAAGCTTAAAAGAGGGTATTCTACAAATCCGGACAGAACGCCAGGCCATTCAAGGCCCAACAACCAATGTGGACTCTACTCAAAAGAGCTTTGAGTATATATCAGGGCGTATTGAGAGTAAGGTACTCTTTGGCTTTTCCGAGAAGGAAGGAGACCGGGAATATCGTTTTGTCTCGCGGCTAAAGCTCCCAAAAGGTGTGGGTATGTGGCCCGCTTTCTGGACGTATGGAGACCCCTGGCCTACCCAGGGCGAAATTGATATTCTGGAAGCCCGTGGGAATCAGCCAAAACAGTTTCAGTCCAACCTTTTCTATGGTCCTAGCCCGGGGATTAGTATTAACAAAGACACCGAAGTTGAATACGAGACAGACGTTAACCTCACGGATGACTTCTTTGTTTACGAAATGATCTGGAAAGCTGATCGCATTGAAATCTGGTTCGAAGGGGAATTAAAACATACCTACCGGGCCAATGCAAACAACAACATCGATAAAATGGTTCTAAAAAAGCAAAAAGTTGTTTTTAACAATGCTGTTGGAGGCTGGTTTATCGGAAACATGAGATCAGAGAGTTTCGCGAACTCGGCGGTAATGGAAGTGGATTGGGTTCGGGTGTATAAGCGATAAATACCAATTCCTGGTTGAATTTGCCCAATCTCTACTGGAACCTTGCGAGGCTAACTAGTTATTAATCAATATTCTGTCTACCTTTAGGAACAACCATAGCCAAAATGTAGACCATGAAAGCAGCCGTGTACCGTCGCTACGGTCCCCCAGAGGTTGTTCGTGTTGAAGAAGTTCGGGAACCGAAACCCAAAGCGGATGAAATTTTAGTTGAAGTTCATGCCTCCACCGTCACCGCCGGAGATGTTCGCTTGCGCGCATCTGATTTTCCATCCGGTTATTGGTTGATGGCCCGTTTGATGTTCGGACTTTTCAAACCCAAAAAAATCATTCTGGGACATGAGTTTTCGGGCACCGTAAAAAAAGTTGGCAAGCGTGTAAAACATTTCCAAGTAGAAGATCAAGTCTTTGGTACAACCACGATGCTAAAGGCCGGAGCGCATGCCGAATATGTTTGCATCCCGGAACAATGGAAACACGGCGTCCTGCTCCACAAGCCGGCTAAACTGGATCACCCACAATCTGCTGCCTTGCCTATTGGAGGAATGACCGCTTTATACCTCTTAGAAAAAGCCCGTCTAAAGCCTGGACAAGAAGTCCTTGTTTATGGAGCTTCAGGAAGTGTGGGCAGCTATGCCGTTCAAATTGCAAAAATTCTTGGAGCCCGAGTAACAGCCGTCTGCAGTGCTCCGAATAAAGAAATGGTAGTACAGCTCGGGGCGGATGACGTAATCGACTACCGCACTGAAGATTACAGCAAGCGCAAGAGAAGTTTTGATCTGGTTTTTGATGCGGTGGGTAAAACCACTAAATCCGATGCCAAACGAGCCTTGAAACGCAGAGGTTCCTTTGTGACCGTTGAAATGATGACCAAAGAAAAGACCGAACACCTCAAGCAACTCAGCAGTTGGGCAGATGAGGGAATGTTAAAGGCTTATATTGACCGAACCTACACTCTGGAAGAAATTGTCGCTGCACATCGTCATGTAGACAGTGGACGGAAGAAGGGCAATATTGTTATTGAGATTAGACCAGAATCGCACGATAAGCTCAAACGGATGAAGGAAGAAAAAGAACAAGATGAACCGATTGAAAATGCCTTACTGGGCATTTATGAATCCGAAGTGGTTTATTCTGATGAAAAGACTCATCCCGAAGCTAATTATTCGATCGGGGTGTAACAATTCCAATCTTCTTCATCTTTAAGGGGAAAGCGAACTACACTTAAATGAAGAATTTCTCCATCTTTCTGAGCCTTTTACTTTTCATTCAATTCAATAGAGCCCAAACCTCTCTACAGGAAATCAAAACGCCATTAAACGCCTAAAAGAGTTGCGTTAGGTCTTGACTAGCGGTTGATATAGTGCTAGATTGCCCCAAATGAAGTACTCCAAGGACCAACTCGAGCAGCGCCTACAGCAGGGCGAAATTTTCAAATACCTCTTTTTTTGGGGCGATAAGGATCCAGAAATCGGAAGAGTGAGCAAGGCTTGTTTTAGTCAGTGGTACGAAAGTTCTTTTACCGCTCAAAACAACATCTTCGCTACAGCAGAACACTGGATGATGTTCCAAAAGGCGCTACTCTTTGATGACCAGCGCAAGGCCAATGAAATTCTCGATACACCCAAACCCGGAAAAGCCAAGGCCTTAGGAAGAGAAATCCTAAATTTTGACCAGTATACCTGGGACCAACACAAATACGCCATCGTCCTAGAAGGCAATCTGCTCAAGTTCAAACAGAATGCTGAGTTGGCCTCCTTTTTACTCAGTACCGGTCAAAGAGTATTGGCCGAAGCAAGTCCCGTTGATACCATATGGGGTATCGGTTTGGAAGCCAAAGACCCAAATGCTCAAAACCCTTCCTTTTGGAAAGGAGAAAACTTACTGGGATTTGCGCTTATGGAAGTTCGCGACCTGTTGATTAAGCAGTTATAAGC
>CAZLGZ010000209.1:0-4595 GCA_964558965.1 uncultured Flavobacteriaceae bacterium | reverse complement strand
TGGACAGCCCTTGATATCGTTCGAGGCTTGACCATTGCCTTGATGATTTTGGTCAACCATCCTGGGGATTGGGGGAACCTCTACGTGCCTTTGGCACATGCCGAATGGCATGGCGCAACACCAACGGATTTTATCTTTCCGTTCTTCCTTTTTATCGTGGGGGTTTCTATCGTTTTGGCTTTTAGTCGTGTATTGGCCAAAGGCGTACCTGCGAAAAATCTTTACCCTAAAATTGGGAAGCGAACCTTCTTGCTTTTCGTGTTTGGAGTCGGTATGGGGCTCATGATCCACCTGCTCTTTGGTCCTGACTTCCGGTGGGTAGGTGTTTTGCAACGTATAGCGGTCGTGTACCTGGTTTGCAGTATTCTTTTTTTAAACACGAGCTGGAAAACCCAGCTCATCACTTGTGTCGTCCTTTTAGTCGGTTATTGGCTCTTTTTGGGTTTTGTTCCCGTACCTGGTACGGGTTCTACAGGATTTGCCTGGGAAGACAACTGGGTGTCTTGGTTTGATCGACAATACCTTCCAGGCGCCTTGTATCAGAAGGTTCATGACCCTGAAGGCCTGTTGAGCACCTTACCAGCTATTGGAACCGGAATAAGCGGTATGCTGGCCGGTCACCTTTATTTGCATCTCCATGACCACCACAAATTACTTCGGTATTTCGCTGGAGTAGGATTGGGATTAGTGGCCTTGGGATTACTTTGGGATTTGCATTTTCCGTTCAATAAGAATCTTTGGTCGAGTTCTTATGTGGTCTATACCTCGGGTTGGGCCATGCTCTTTTTAGCGGGAGTAACCTGGTTGGTTGATATAAAAGGATGGAAGTGGGGAGTCAGGCCCTGCCTCGTTTTTGGGGCGAATGCCATTACCGTTTATCTCTTGGCGTTTGTCTTGACTTTTCCGTTCGCTTTGCCTTTGTTTGGAGCGGAACATTCTATTCAGGGATGGGTTTTGGGTGAGTTGAGGAACCTGCCATTAAACCCCAAGCAGCTGTCTTTGCTGTGGGCTGTGCTGTACTTGGCGATCTGTTATATCCCCATGGATATTTTGTACCGCAAGCGGATCTTTTTCAAGGTTTAGATGCTTATTTTAGGAATAAAGTAGATAAAGAATTATAATCACTTCCTATGATTAAATTTTTTAGACAGATCCGCCAACGTTTGCTTTCTGAAAATAGATTTACCAAATACCTCATCTATGCGGTTGGTGAAATTATTTTGGTTGTCATTGGAATTCTGATCGCCTTGCAAATCAATAACCGTAATCAGGAAAGGCAGGATCAAGAAAAGGTTACTGCGATATTATCTGATGTACGCGACGAAATTCAATTAAACATTCGGGAAACGGTGAATTTAATTGAGTTCTACAGAGAAAAGGATTCTATTGTGGCCATTGTTTTGTCTAGAGGAAGCAACCCTATTCCTTTTAATCGAAGCATGATCAACCCGACTAGTGCTAATATGTTGTGGGCACTGCCCACCATTTCTGAGCAAGTATTTTTTACGGATAAGGCATTCACCAATTTGGCCAACAACACCGATATACTTCCTGAAGCGTACGACGGGGTCTTCACTAAGCTTTATGAATTGTACAGCCGAAATCAGTCAGCAGTTCAATCGCTGAATGAGGAAATGCGCGAAAAGGGAATAATGAATGTAAAGGAACGTGAACAACACCAATGGTATTCGGCCAGCCCACCTCCATTTCAAAACGAAGGCTTTATTGAGTATGTCTTAAAGGATTATCGGTACAAGAACAAAGTTCGAATCGTTTGGACCGATGGAATACTAAGGCATTTGAAAAGTGCTGTAGCTTATAGAGCAAAAGCATTGGAATGTCTCAAAGAGCTGAATGAACAATTGGGTACTAATGATTTGAAAAATCAACCAAAGACCAACCAGACTACTCACGAATTCTTCCTCGGCAAGTGGATGGTGAATGGCAATCAAGATATCGTATTAGAGGTTTTTGAAGAGGATGAGCGGTTATTTTACACAACCAGTATGGATTCCGAGCGCATTGAAGTTCTTCCACTTTTTAATAGCTCTTCGAGTCTGTTTGAGATCAATGGCGAAAGAGGCTCATATTACAATGTTCGATCAATTCAGAATAAACTATATCTGACCAATTCATCGGTTACCTTGGAATTGGAAAAATTGGATGACTAGTAGGAAAAAGAAAGTGTATGAATCTATCTGAACTACTTCACCACCGCCGATCGGTGCGTGTTTTTGACAAGCAAAAGCCCCTGGATACCGACAAGGTTCGGGAGTGTATCGAGCTTTCCACCCTAGCCCCCAACAGTTCCAATATGCAACTTTGGGAGTTTTATCACATCACCGACCCTGAGCTCAAAGAAAAAGTTTCTCATGCTTGCTTAAAGCAGAGCGCAACTTCCACCGCGGATCAGGTGGTTGTTTTTGTGACCCGCCAGGATCTTTACAAAGAACGGGCAAAGGGGATTCTGGCCTTTGAAAGGGAGAACATCAAAAAATACAGTCCGGAAGAAAGACACGCCAAGCGGATTAAGCAAAGGGAAATGTATTACGGTCGTATTATGCCCTTTTTATACAGTCGTTTTTTTGGGCTTCTGGGATTTTTCCGTGTACTCATGACCCAAACCACTGGGGTATTCAGAACCATTGTGCGGCAGGTCTCAGAAAACGACATGAAGGTGGTCATCCATAAATCAACGGCCCTAGCTGCTCAGACCTTTATGATCGCCATGGCCAATGAGGGTTATGATACTTGTCCTTTAGAAGGCTTCGACAGTAAAGTCTTGAAAAAGGCGTTAAAACTCCCCCGTAGCGCCGAAATCAATATGGTGATTGCCTGTGGTGTCCGCGACGGGAACAAAGGCATCTGGGGCGAGCGGTATCGTGTGCCATTTGAAAAAGTATACCGTAAATTGTAGATCAAGTTTGTTTTTATGTGTCGATATGCAATGACCTCCTATAAACCCCACTTCGCTTGTTTCGAGTGCAGGAAGTCATTTAAGCGAAGGCTCTTCCGCGATATAAATCGTTCGCAGGCAGATTCCTTAGAAAAAGTTCCGGCCAAATGCCCGGAATGCAGTGAACTAATGGCGGATATGGGATTGGACTTTAAGGCGCCTAAAAAATCTGATTTACAAGCATGGAAACACCTTAAAAACCTTCATCAAGTAGGGATTGCGTTTCATTCTTGTGGATGCACTGGACCTGGGTATGTCCCTAGAGATAATGCAGAATTAATCGCGCACTTTGAGGAAGTCAAGCAGAACTACCTCGAAAATCAACGGTTCTGGGCCAGAAGAGGAAAAGACCCTGTTGGCGAAAGTGAGGTAGCCAAAGACCGGCATAAAAATTTTGGTTTTCTCTACAGTATTCCGAAGAAACTAAAAGGCGGAACACGAAAAGCCCCTCAATACGATGCACTTCAAGCACAGATTTATTGGAGTGATAGAGTAAAAGAGGTAGAAGAGAAAATTGCTTTTATTCGTACTACTTAAATCGGTTTACAAAATGAAGAACCTATTTGTACTCCTTCTCCTTTTTTTATTCCCCCTTGCTGGATTCTCTCAGGGAGAAGCTGATTCTCTTCGACTGAGGATCAACAAGGTTTACAGCATTGATATCATCAAAGCGGAGCCTGTGATCAATTTCAAAAAGCAAACGGTCATCGATTATTATGGGAAGGTTCTGATCAATGGAAAAAAGCAATACAAATACAAGCGTTTTGACAAGCGGAATTCCTTCGGGGATTACTTGGGGTCCTCTTTTGGTATCTATAAACGAAAGGAAAAGGACATCATCTTTACTTCGCAGAATCATACAATCGAAACGCCAGGAAAACCCAATGAATACCTAATTGAATTTGAGTTCCCTGCTCAAAACATCAGTTTCTTGTCCAAAAAAGTTGGCACCTTCAGTTGGCTGGCTGCGGTTAAACTTGCCTTGTTTGAAAAGGTGATTGATTTAGACGGAAAAGTAGATTTGATTCAATTAGAAAGGTTCGTCGCCGAGTACAAAGACCTTGAAGAAGATTCAGAATTATACCGGAAGGTGAATGAGAGTCAAAGGGAAAACTGATTCAACGATTAATACCTGTGGAGTATATTGACCTTGTGTTGGAAGAGATTTTGAGTGAGGAGGAGTTTGATGCGCTATTGAAAGAGAAATAGCTCAACTGGTCTACTCTTTCAACTTCTCCGCTACATGATCATAATCCTCCTGACGAAGAACTTCAGTCCAGGTAGTCGGTGTTGTACCTCCGTATATCGCTAAATAGGTTACATCACTTTCTTTAGAAGAAGAATGCCAGTGTTCGGTTTCTTTATCACACTTAATGATATCGCCCTCTTTCATCCTAACCGGTTCTTTTCCTCTTTCCTGGTAATAACCTTCTCCCTCTACGACAATCAGAACCTGTGGTGAGGTGTGTTTGTGCCAGTCCAAGGTGGAATTGGCTTTGAAGGTGGCTTTGGTGATATTGTAATCTAATCCGTCTTCAGCGGTAAGTAAGCGTTTTAACCAGGCTTCTCCTAAGTAATGTGTATTGGGCGCTTTTACGCCTTCCTCCAAATAAGACGAAATTGAATAATCAGCAGTCTG
>CAZLGZ010000208.1:0-4598 GCA_964558965.1 uncultured Flavobacteriaceae bacterium | reverse complement strand
AAGAAGCTTTTAGTTTGCTTATCAGTGCCCACGAAACAAGAGCGATCTACAACCAGACAGCTAAAGCCAATCGCCTTCGTTTTCTGGATGAAAGTATAAAGTTTGACACCCTGAAAAGCAGAAGAAGACTGGAATTAGCGGAAAAAGAAGAACACCAAAGCAGAATGATGCTTTTTGCTCTTTTAAGCCTCGTTGGCTTTTCGGTATTAGGACTTCAGACGATCCACAATAGAAGAACTGAGCTTCGCCTGAACAAAGAACTCGAAGCCAAAAATCTGTCCAAAAACAAACTCTTTTCTGTCGTTAGTCACGACTTGGTGACACCGATTAATGTGCTTAAAGAGAACCTGGCTCTGTATAAGAATAAATTAATTTCAGAAGAAGAAGTGCTGAGTCGTATACCACAGCTTCAAAGTGAAGTGGAGCACAGCTCTTTTACCCTCAACAACCTCTTGTACTGGGCACAATCCCAAATGTCAGGCATCAAATCAAACCCCAAACAGATCAAGTTAAAGGATCGAATTGCCATCTCCTGTGATCTCTTTTTACCGGAGATGCAACGAAAAAGCCTGGATGTGGCCTGCGAAATTCCAGAGGAATTTGAAGTGTGGTTTGATGTCAACCACCTCGATGTTGTCGTTCGAAATATGGTATCTAACGCGGTTAAGTACACCCCTGAAGGAGGTAAAATTCGTTTTAGAGCGTATGATGAAGGCAAGTTTATTTGCTTTGCCTTAGCCAATGAAGGCTATGAAATCTCTCCGATTATCGTCAATTATTTCAATGAAAAAGGAGTCAAATCTAGTACGGAGAAAGAACTTCAAGATACTCGCCTCGGAGTGGGTCTTAAAGTGATTAAAGAGTTGGTGATTTTGAACGCTGGAAGCTTAGAATTGAATCATTGTAAAGAAAATGGCAACGTCTCCATGATACGCATCCCAAAGGCGGAAACACTAAAAGCGGTTATCTAGCTTACAACCCCAGTCCATCTAAAGGCAACTGAACCACTTCATCACAGTCCCCTTGCCCATTGCAAAGAGAATTCCCTTCCCGCGACAAAGAAGTAACGCGGATGACCGGGCCACAACAATCCACCTGAACCGTCCTCACCCCCATATCTAACTGAAAGTTAATGCCATCCACAGTAAAGAGAACAGGGCTGTTTTGATAAAGTACTAGAACGACACGGTTGTTATCTTCATCGACCTGCCCCACAGACGTAAATCCTTGCTGCGTAACTTGAATGGAGGCGTTGGGATTTTCTTCAAGGTAATTGTTCCCATTTATGGTCAATTCAACCTCCACAAGATCCCCACAGAATACGCTGACAACAGAGCAATCCACAGAGGATTGTGTTTCACAAGAAACAAGGAGTGCTAGGGGAAGGACTAAGGTGAAAATCGATTTGCGCATGTTCTTTCTCTTTATTGGTTATTTAAGAGATACGAGAACAGGCAAACGTTGCTTCAATCCACTTAACTTCCTGCAAGAGGGCTTCCAAATAGCCCAACAGCCATCTCGGCCCAGAGCAAGAGAAAAAGTAGTACAACCCCTGCGATAACAATCCAGCGGTATTTTCTGATGAGGGGTTGGTTCAAAAGAAAGGAGATTAAAAATCCACAACTTGCTAAAAGGAGCGCAGCAATCCCAAAATCCAACATGTCCCAATTAACTTCGGAACTAAACTGCATTGCTACCAGAGGGATACACAACAATAGAGCAACCGTGACCAGTACCGTCAAGGCCTGTTTTTTTGAAATAGAGACCATTTCAACACATTTTAATTAAACACTAATGCTGCTGACGACAAGTTAGTCTAAATATTTCAAAATGAATATAAACAACTGTAAATGGGTCATTTAGACTCGGCTAGCCAGCTCTTTCATCGCGCTTATAAATTGATCCAACTCGGCTGTTGTCGTATAGACATTGGGTGTAATTCTGCATCCCTGAACATTGGCGTAATCGATGGCTACCGTCCAAACTCCAAACTCATTCAGAAGCGTCTTCGCAAGGACAGCAGGTTTCATCCCTTCTATACCGACATTGGCAATACCACAGCTTCGAACAGGATCCTTAGGCGTGTTCACTACAATGTTCTTTTCTTCCCGAAGCTGATCGCTCCAATACCGCTGAATAAACCGAAGACGGTTCTCTTTGCGTTCCAGACCGATCATTTCTAAGTAATCCATAGCGTCTTCAATCGTCAGATCCGTATGAACCGGATGGGTCCCGGTATGATTGAGTCTTTTGATATTCTCGCGATCGGTAACATGATCAGCAAGCAAAGGCCAAACCCTTCCCAATTGTTTTTTAGCCACAAAAAGTAAGCCCGCTCCTAAGGGAACACTCAACCATTTATGTAAACTGGAGCCGTAATAATCACAACCTAGGGCTTTTACATCTACCGGGATATGTCCGACGCAATGCGCTCCGTCAACCAAAACTTCGACCCCGTATGAATGGGCCATATCACAGATTTTACGAACCGGTAAAATATGCCCGGTGATATTGATCATGTGACAGATCATCAACATCTTGGTCTTGGAGGTGATTTGCTTTTCGTACAGCTCCACGATTTCTTCATCTGATTGAGGATGATTGGGAACCGAAACTTCTTTGCACCGAATGCCATATCGCGCCTCCATAAGTTTGAAATGGTTTTTCATGGCGCCATAATCCTGAATGGCGTATATCGCTTCATCCCCTTGTTTCCATGGGTAGCCGCCAATAACCAAATCCAGAGATTCCGTCGTATTACGCGTGATGACCACTTCTTCTTTTGAACAATTAATCAATCCTCCCAAGCGGCTAGCTACCCGGTCTTTATTGTCCCACTGTTCTGTGCGCATATAATAAGAGCCCTCGAAATTCACCCGGCGAATGTGCTCCATATATTTATTCAGGATGGGGGTAGGCACAAAATTGTAGTAGCCGTTTTCTAAATTGATGTAATCGGGTTTAAGCGCATAATCCATCCGAATACGTTTCCAAAAAGCTTCTTCTTCGGAGGGATAGGGTGCATCTATGGAAGTGAAATGCTGCTCTGATGCCTGCAGCGGCATGACAGCGCCGGCAAGAGCTGCTTGTCCGACCCGTTTGAGAAATTGGCGTTTTTTCATGGCTTATCGATTGTCGTCTTGGTCTTCAAGTTAATCAAGACATTTTGAAATTAGCTACCTTCCCTACCTAGTTCCGTATTATGAAGCGCATCTTTACTATAGCCTTTGCCCTATCTGTAATTCTTTACGCCTGTAAATCAAGCGAGAAAACGGGCTATCAGGGCCAGGGACCTACGCCTTTGGTCTCTACCAAAACCAAACCGGTACAAAAGCAGTGGAAAGGTCAATGGGCCTTTCAAGACAGCACGGTATACTTCAGCAATGAATTTGACGGGGCTCGATTAAACGGTGTTGCCTACGACAGTTTGAATCACTACACAGCCTGGATTACAGCAGAGAATACCCCAATCAATGTAAGTCCTTGGTACGGATTCCAGGTCTGGAGCAAGACTCCACAAGAGGTTCTTATCCGTCTTTCTTACCAAGACAGCCGCAGCCGGTATTACCCAAAAATAAGCCGGGATGGCCTGAATTTCACTACCATTGACAGTACCCAATTTACCATCGTCAATCCCGGGGAAGGCCTGTTTGGTATCAAGGCGGCTCCTGAATTTGCAGAAATACGCTTGACCATCGATGATCAGCCCACCTGGATCACCGCCCAGGAGCTCTATACTTCTTCGCGTGTCAAACAATGGATAGACACCTTATCTCTTAAGGACTTTGTGCGAACGGAAGTCATGGGAAAAAGCCGTGAGGGTAGACCCATGCATCTGTTGGAAGTCAATGGAAACTCTTCCAAGAAAGCGCTGTTGATTATTTCCAGACAGCATCCGCCCGAGGTCACCGGATTCCTGGCCATGAAGTCTTTTATGGAAACCCTAGCCGGAGATAGTGAACAAGCCAAGAACTTCCGAAAGCACTTCACTATCTACAATTTCCCACTCATGAATCCGGATGGCGTTGACAATGGACACTGGCGTCACAATATGGGAGGAATTGACCTGAACCGAGACTGGTCAGCTTTTAATCAACCCGAGACCCGAGTCGTTCGGGATTTTTTAAAGCGTAAAAGCCAAGAGGGTACTGAATTCGTGTTCGGTGCTGATTTTCACTCTACCTGGGATGATATCTATTATCCTTTAGACACCACAGTCACAGGCCAACGAGGGCAAATCGTATTTGATTGGATTGAGTCTATTTCTAAGCGCTTACCTTCCAAGCAAACGAATGTGAGCGCCTCGACCAAATTGTTTCCGACCATGGTTTCCAGAAACCACTTCTTTGCCGAATACCAAATGCCCGCCATCGTCTTTGAGTTGGGAGACAATACTCCACGCGATTTTCTGAAGCAAAAGGGACAAGTCGCGGCGGAGGAACTCATGCGGCTCTTGATGGAAAATGAGGCGAAATAAATTAGTTATTCCTACCCTACTTATTCGGACAGAATAATCCCCATTAATCCACTGCTTTGATAGAGGCGGTTATAGTCTGCCAATTCCTTCTGCATGATAGTATTCATCTTGCTTTGCATGC
>CAZLGZ010000207.1:0-4614 GCA_964558965.1 uncultured Flavobacteriaceae bacterium | reverse complement strand
TCCTGTCACAACTACTCGCTTTAGCTGCATGAAACCAGTATTAAATAGACTTGAAATTAAAAAAAATATCCATGAAATACCCGGAGTACCTCATGGATAATACCTTTAACCGGCTAAGTGTGCTCTTGCTTACTTAGCTTCTTCGATATAGCTTATTGCTTGACCTACGGTCGCAATATTTTCTGCCTGATCGTCGGGGATTTGGATATCAAACTCTTTTTCGAATTCCATGATAAGCTCAACGGTATCCAAAGAATCGGCTCCCAAATCGTTGGTGAAACTTGCTTCCGCTACTACTTCGTTTTCATCAACGCCCAGTTTATCAACGATGATAGCTTTAACTCGTGAGGCGATATCTGACATAAGACTTTCTTTTAAGATTTTAATGAAGGCAAAAATATAAAACTTTGGTATATATACACTACACAGAACTAAAATGTGCGGTTTGTGTATTTTTAGGGTTCATTTCTCTTTGCCGTTTTTTCATGAAACGTATAGTATTACTGGCCTCAGGCTCGGGTTCCAACGCCCAAAAAATCATTGAATATTTTCAGGATCACGATTCGATTGAGGTCGCTTTAGTGCTCAGCAACAAAAAAACAGCGGGTGTTTTGGACCGTTGTGACCATCTCGGTGTGCCCGCCATGTACTTTAATCCCAGCTCTTTTTCGGGTAGTAATCGGCTTTTAGAATGCCTCCAGGGCTTAGAACCAGACTTGATTGTTCTCGCTGGCTTTCTCAAACTGATTCCTTCCAGCTGGATTGAAGCTTTCCCTAAAAAGATTATCAATATACATCCGGCCCTTCTTCCAAAATACGGTGGAAAAGGAATGTACGGCATGAACGTTCACCGAAAAGTCAAAGAAGAAAAAGAAACCAGCAGCGGTATTAGCATTCACTATGCCGATACTCGGTATGATGAAGGCGCTTTAATCAAACAAGTGAGTTGTCCCCTGGACACCGACGACGAGCCCGAAGACATCGCTCGCAAAGTGCTCGCTCTGGAGCACGAACACTATCCGCAAGTCATCGAATCTTTATTGACTGATTGATGAAACCCGAGGTCCTTATATATACGGATGGAGCTGCGCGCGGCAATCCTGGTCCTGGGGGCTATGGAATTGTCATGGAATGGGCCGGCAAAAACTACCGGAAGGAATTTTCACAAGGCTATCGCTATACCACCAATAACCGCATGGAACTCCTGGCGGTCATCGAGGCCCTGCGCAAACTCAAGCGCCCTGGAGTAAGCGTAGTGGTCTATACCGATTCCCGTTATGTATCGGATGCGGTAGAAAAGCGCTGGCTTTTTGGATGGGAGAAAAAGAACTTCAAGGACAAAAAGAACCCGGATCTCTGGAGGGAGTTTCTGGTCGAATACCGCAAACATCAGGTTTCCTTTGTTTGGGTGAAGGGACACAATAACCACCCCCAAAACGAGCGTTGTGATGCTCTGGCTGTTGCGGCATCACACAGCAAGGACCTCCTCGAAGACGTCGGTTTTACCGCTGGCACTGGCCAGAACTAAAGTGCTCTGTATTCCTTCAGGAACTGCTATCTTTGCAAAAATTTGAAACCCTTTCCAATGGGCCAATTACTCGTCGTGGGGACCATGGCATTCGACGCTATCGAGACCCCATTTGCCAAATCTGACAAAGTCCTGGGGGGAGCGGCAACCTTCATCAGTTTGGCTGCAAGCCACTACCAAGTCGATACGGGAATCGTATCGGTTGTCGGGGACGACTTCCCTGATGAATATCTTCAATTGTTTAGAGACCGAAATATCAACCTGGACGGGGTAGAAATTGTTCAAGGTGGAAAGACCTTCTTCTGGAGTGGTCGCTACCACAACGACATGAATACCCGGGACACTTTGGTCACCGAACTGAACACCTTAGCGGATTTTGATCCCAAGGTTCCGGCCAGTTTTCGATCGGCCGATGTGGTCATGTTAGGAAACCTTGCTCCTGCCGTCCAATTGAGTGTATTGGATCAGATGGAGAAGCGACCTGCCTTTGTGGTGATGGACACCATGAATTACTGGATCGAGAATACTCCGGACGACCTCAAAGAGATCATGAAGAAGGTAGATGTTATTGCCCTGAATGATGAAGAAGCGCGTCAGTTAACCGGAGAGTATTCTCTGGTCCGTGCTGCGGAGGGAATCCACCAAATGGGCCCCCGTTATGTTGTGATCAAAAAAGGAGAACACGGCGCCTTACTTTTCCATGACAAGAAGGTCTTCTTTGCACCAGCCTTGCCTTTGGAAGAGGTGTTTGACCCAACGGGAGCTGGAGATACCTTTGCCGGAGGTTTTGCCGGATATTTAGCGCAAAGCGAAAACAAATCCTTTGACAACTTAAAAAACGCCGTGATTCACGGTTCAAACCTGGCTTCTTTTTGTGTAGAACGATTGGGAACGGAGCGGATGGAAAACCTACAACGAGAAGAAATCCAAGAGCGATTAAAGAATTTTCACGACTTGACACAGTTCAATATTGAATTGCAATAGATTCCCTTTAGCCGTTTTTCAACTGCTGCCCCAGGGCAGCCCTTCACCCCTGTTTTATGAGTGATGCAATCAAACACGAATGCGGAATTTCCCTCATCCGCCTTCTCAAGCCCCTAGAGTACTACCAAAAAAAGTACGGGACATCCTTCTACGGTATGAACAAAATGTACCTGATGATGGAAAAGCAACACAACCGAGGACAAGACGGCGCCGGATTCGCCAGCATTAAATTGGATATGGCTCCGGGACATCGCTACATCAGCCGGGTACGTTCCTGTCAGCAGCAACCGATTCAAGACATTTTTGCCCAAATCAATGGCCGTATTAACTCGGTCATGGACGCCCAACCCGAAATCGGAACCGATGTCGAAAAGCAAAAAATGAATCTGCCCTATTTAGGGGAGTTAATGCTGGGACACGTCCGCTATGGAACCTTTGGAAAAAACAGCATCGAAAGTGTTCACCCTTTTCTACGCCAAAACAACTGGATGCACCGCAACCTGATTGTGGCCGGAAATTTCAATATGACCAATGTCGATGAGCTTTTCGAAAATCTGGTGGAGCTCGGGCAGCACCCCAAGGAAAAAGCAGACACGGTTACGGTTATGGAAAAGATCGGGCACTTCCTGGACGACGAAGTGGCCAAACTCTACAAGAAGATCAAAAAGGAAGGCTTCAGCAAGCGAGAAGCTTCTCCGCTGATCGCGGAGCGATTGAATATCGGGAAAGTACTTTCTAAATCGGCTAAAAACTGGGATGGAGGTTACGCCATGGCCGGTTTGATCGGTCACGGAGATGCCTTTGTCCTTAGAGATCCTGCCGGAATTCGCCCGGCCTATTACTACAGTGATGACGAAGTTGTTGTCGTAGCTTCGGAAAGACCTGTAATACAAACCGTATTCAATGTGCCTTTCGAAAAGGTGCAAGAGCTCGATCCTGGACAAGCGATTTTTGTCAAGAAGAGTGGAAAAGTTCAATTCCAGCAAATTTTGGAGCCCCTGGAGCGCAAGGCCTGCTCCTTTGAAAGAATCTACTTTTCTCGAGGCAGTGATAAAGAGATTTACCAGGAGCGCAAAAACCTGGGGCGCTTAGTTTTCCCTGAAATTCTTAAAGCAGTAGAGGACGACCTGACCCACACCGTCTTCTCCTATATCCCGAACACGGCAGAAACCGCCTTTTTGGGGATGGTTAAACAGGCACAGAATTATCTGAACCAATGGAAAGAAGAACAAATTCTCTCTCTGGGCAACAACATTGATAAAGACCGACTGCATTCCATTCTGGATGTACGGCCAAGAATCGAGAAGGTCGCCATAAAGGACGCCAAGCTGAGAACCTTTATCACCCAAGACAGTAGCCGGGATGATTTAGTGACCCACGTCTACGACATCACCTACGGGTCCGTAAGCAACAAAGACAACCTGGTTATTCTGGATGACAGTATTGTACGAGGAACGACCCTCAAGAAGAGTATTCTTAAAATGCTCGATCGCCTAGGACCGAAGAAAATTGTGGTTGTCTCATCCGCTCCCCAGATTCGCTACCCCGATTGTTATGGTATCGATATGGCCAAACTGGAAGACTTTGTCGCTTTTAGAGCCGCTATCGAATTGTTGAAAGATACAGGCCAAGAAAACCTGATCGAAGAGACCTACAAACGATGCAAAACCTCTTTGGACGAAAAGAATGGCGAAGCGGTTAATCATGTGCAAGCCATCTATAAGCCCTTTACACCAGAACAGGTCTCGACTAAAATAGCAGAGCTTTTGAGCCCTGTCGATCTCAAGGCGGATGTGCAAATCATTTACCAGACCGTTGAAAACTTGCACAAGGCTTGTCCTGGAAATTTAGGAGACTGGTATTTTACAGGTGATTACCCTACACCAGGCGGAAATCGAGTGGTAAACAGGGCCTTTGTCAACTTCTTTGAAGGAAACAACCAAAGAGCCTACTAACCGCCTAAAAACAACACATTTACACTTTATCGAAGAAAATGGCGCTTCACCGTCTTTTTCGGGTGCCCCTTGTGGCCCCCCGTACATTAGATTCGCCATAGCATAAGTAGGTTAAGTTCATGGTAAGATTTGGGGCAAAAAAGGTGG
>CAZLGZ010000206.1:0-4641 GCA_964558965.1 uncultured Flavobacteriaceae bacterium | reverse complement strand
CCCGCAGCCATCAAGGAACTGCAGGGAGTCAACTGGACTGGAAATATTCGAGAACTGAGAAATGTTGTGGAGCGCTTGATCATCCTGGGAGATCAGGAAATCAGTGAGCAAGATGTAAAAGCTTTTGCAAGCAAATAACGGGCTTTAGAAGGCGGCCCAGAGAACGCTGTGGAATAGCCCTAAAATACCGAGGGCCAGGCCAAGCAGGATGATGGTAATCTTCAGTTTCATTTGGTGGTCATTGGGACGCGCTAAAAATAGAGCCAACATCCTTGAGCGAAGCAAAATAATCGACCAAGTGGTATTTTTTTAGAAGAAAGTCATGAATAACCAAAAGCGTACAGAAAACTACTTTTTTTCGAAAGATTCCCATCTGAAGGACTACCCAACTCGGGTAGATCTCGGTTTGGACAACAAGGGTCTCAAGAAAGAACTGAACCGTCTTCGAGAAGAACTGGCGGCCTTTCAAGATAAACTCTATGCGCACGGGAAGTACGGGGTCTTGGTTTGTTTACAGGGAATGGATACCGCGGGTAAAGACAGTTTGATCCGCGAAGTCTTTAAGGAATTTAATGTGAGAGGAGTGGTGGTACACAGTTTTAAAGTCCCTACTTCTAAAGAACTGAAACACGATTATTTGTGGCGGCATTATGTCGCCCTGCCGGAACGAGGTAAGTTCTCGGTTTTTAATCGGACACATTACGAAAACGTTCTGGTTACTCGGGTGCATCCAGAGTATCTTCTTTACGAAAACCTGCCTCATTTGACGCGTGTAGAACAGGCTGACGAGCAGTTTTGGGCCGATCGCTTTCGACAGATTCGGGATTTTGAGCGACACATCAGTGAGAACGGCGTTAAAATTCTGAAGTTTTACCTGCACTTGTCCAAGGACGAGCAACGCAACCGGCTTTTGAGACGCTTGGAAAAAGAGGAAAAGAACTGGAAGTTTTCTCCGGGAGATTTAAAAGAACGCAAGCTTTGGGAACAGTACGAAAACTGCTATCAAGAAGCACTGAGCGAAACGAGCACAGAGCAAGCTCCATGGTATTGTATTCCGGCGGATGATAAGAAAACAGCACGGGTACTGGTCGCTTCGATTCTTAAGGAAACCCTGACCGTACTCGATGATGTGCAGTACCCTCAACTGGAAGAGGAAGTTGCCCAGAATATTGAAAATTTTAAAGAAGCACTTAACAACGAAGAATAGACCCATGAAAAGCAAGATTTTATTCTCGATGCTTTTGGTTTTTGGCCTAAGCTTAGGTCAAGCCCAAAGCGAAGCAGACGCAGCTCAGATTAAGAAAATTTACAATTCTGTACTCACAGAAGGCAAGGCCTACGATTGGTTAAATCACCTTTCTAATCAAATCGGCGGACGTCTCTCGGGTTCGGTTGAAGCACAACTCGCGGTAGAGTACACCGAGAAGGAATTGAAAAAACTCGGTTTGGATCGGGTTTGGTTACAACCGGTGATGGTGCCCAAATGGGTAAGGGGAGCCCCCGAGTTTGCCTATATCGAAACTCAGGTCGGTATCACCACCAATGTTCCTATTTGCGCCCTTGGAGGGTCGGTAGAAACCCCTAATGGAGGGATTAAGGCCCAGGTCATTGAGGTCCAAGGGATCGAAGAATTGGCCGCTTTGGGAGAAGATAAAATCAAAGGAAAAATCGTCTTTTTTAACCGCCCGATGGACCCTACCAATATCAGTACATTCAAGTCCTATTCTGGTTGTGTTGATCAGCGGTATTCCGGTGCAGCGGAAGCCGGTAAATACGGGGCTGCAGGAGTGATTGTGCGTTCGGTGAATTTGCGGTTAGACGATCTACCTCATACGGGATCGATGTCTTATGGGGAAACCCCCGTAGAACAGCGTATACCAGCTGCAGCCATTAGTACCAATGGTGCTGAACTCCTCAGCACAACACTGAAGCTCAACCCGGAAACTCGTTTTTTCTTTAACCAAAACTGTCGGGTCTATGACGATGTAGAATCCTTCAATGTGATCGGTGAAATCCGAGGAAGTGAATTTCCGGAAGAGATCATGGTCGTTGGGGGACACCTGGATTCTTGGGATCTCGGAGATGGTTCCCACGACGACGGAGCCGGCGTTGTTCAAAGCATGGAGGTTTTGCGCTTGTTTAAAGGGACCGGTTACCGCCCCAAAAGAACCATTCGCGTGGTCCTTTTTATGAATGAAGAAAACGGTCTTCGCGGGGGTAGAAAGTATGCTGAAGTCGCTCAGAATAAGGGAGAGCAGCATGTGTTTGCACTCGAGAGTGATGCCGGTGGGTTTACTCCACGTGGATTCTCCTTCGATTGTAGTGATGAGAATTTTGCACAGGTCGAATCGTGGAAACCCCTATTTGAACCCTATCTGATCCACCTCTTTGTTCGAGGCGGGAGCGGTGCCGATATCGGACCCTTAAAGGATCCAAACATCATCCTTTCTGGTCTGCGTCCGGATTCTCAGCGCTACTTTGATCACCACCATGCCGAGAACGACACATTTGAGCATGTGAACAAAAGGGAGTTGGAGTTAGGAGCGGCCACAATGGCGAGCTTGGTTTATCTCATGGATAAATACGGGCCAGTTAAAACGCAAAAGATCAAAGGATAGCTGTATTTTTGCAGTCTTATTGAAAAAAAATATCACCATGCAAAACGGCCTGTACGCCCAATTTAACACCTCCAAAGGAAAAATCACTGTTGAACTGATGCACAAGCGCACCCCGGGAACGGTGGGGAACTTTGTCGCTTTGGCAGAAGGAAATATGGAGAACGGTGTAAAACCACAAGGTACTCCGTACTACGACGGTTTGAATTTTCACCGTGTTATTGCTGACTTTATGATTCAGGGAGGCTGCCCGTCAGGTTCAGGTTCCGGAAGTCCAGGATACCAGTTTGACGATGAGTTCCACCCGGAACTGCGTCACGATGGCCCGGGTGTTTTGTCTATGGCGAATGCTGGTCCAGGTACCAATGGGAGTCAGTTCTTCATTACCCACGTCGCTACGCCTTGGTTGGATGACAAGCACACCGTCTTCGGGAAAGTGGTCGAGGGTCAAGATATCGTAGATGCCATCGCACAAGGCGATACTATCGATCAACTCGAAATTCTAAGAGTAGGGGAAGAGGCCGAACAGTGGAATGCCATTGAAGCCTTCCGTACTTTCGAAGGTGCTCGCGAAATGCGAATTGCTGAAGAGAGAGAACGCAAGTCAAAGGAGTTGGATAAGTTGGCCGCAGGTTTTGAGCAAACCGAATCAGGTCTTCGCTACAAGCAAATTCAAGCAGGAAGTGGAAAGGCCGCCGAGAAAGGTAAAAAAGTTGCTGTCCACTACGAAGGGAGTCTTGCCAATGGACAGGTTTTCGATTCTTCTTATGCCCGCAAAGAGCCGATTGAATTTACCTTAGGTATAGGGCAAGTCATTGCCGGATGGGATGAAGGGATTGCTTTGTTGAAAGAAGGAGAAAAAGCACGTTTTGTTATTCCTTCTGATCTAGGCTACGGAAGCCGCGGTGCAGGAGGGGTCATTCCTCCCGATGCGACCTTGATATTTGATGTGGAGTTGGTTCGCGTCGGCTAAATTATCGCGCTCGATTTACACTAATTAGCAGTAAAAATGCGTTTACTGCGAGCAATGTTACCAATACAGAGAGTAGTTGCGTCACCATGGGGCGTGGTTTTTGCGATTATTGAATAGGTTTCTATCTATTAAACAATACGGGAAGAGAAAACCCTACTTTGGACTCTGATTAATCAGCGATTTCTTAAAGTGTGTCCGATCTTCCTAACTCTGTAACGGAACCAAACACCTAAATCGTATTATTTGGAACACCTAAAGTATCCTATTGGGTCATTTGAACTACCTGAATTTGACCTGCAGCTCTTGAGTATTTGGAAAGAAGAACTTCGAGAATTCCCGTCCCAGTTTCGTGAAACCGTACAGTCGCTCAGTGATGAGCAGCTCGAAACGCCCTATCGACCAGAAGGCTGGACGGTACGTCAGTTGGTTCACCACGTAGCCGATAGTCATCACCACAGCTATGCACGCTTCAAATGGGCGATGACGGAGAATCGCCCCATTATTAAGGACTATGACGAAAAGAAGTGGGCGGAGCTCGAAGACGCTAAATCCACAGACATTGAAGCTTCTCTGTTGCACTTGGAAGCAGTTCACTTACGCCTATTAAAGCTTTTGGATCGGATGGAAGAAGCCGATTTTAAAAGGGTATACATTCACCCTTCAGAGCCAGATCCCGTGAGTTTGTTCGAGAATACCGGTCGCTATGCCTGGCATGGAAAACACCACCTGGCCCATGTTCAGCGATTGATTCACCGAGAAGGTTGGATGTCGCCTTAGGCCGATTTCCATTTAATATTACAGCCGATACTGGGCTTTTGATCCTCTGAGACGGGCTCTCCTTGCAGTATAGATTGCATGGCAGAACTCAGGTCCTTTCCTGTAACAGGAAGGCCATTTCCTGGGCGAGAATCGTCCATTTGTCCGCGGTAGACCAGAGTGTCTTGCGCATCAAAAACATAAAAATCAGGGGTGCAGGCGGCATCATAAGCCTTCGCAACCGACTGGGTTTCGTCGTAGAGATAGGGGAAGGTGTAGCCTTCTTCCGCGGCGGTC
>CAZLGZ010000205.1:0-4646 GCA_964558965.1 uncultured Flavobacteriaceae bacterium | reverse complement strand
GGTCAAGGGTTGACTCGAAGCAAAGTGAAAATAGGTAAACACCACCTGGCCCTTGCGGACCAAACCGTATTCCTGGGCAATGGGCTCCTTGACCTTGATGATCATTTCGGCCTTGGCGTAGACCTCTTCTATGGTCGATTCAATCGATGCCCCTACCGCCTGGTAGTCTGCATCAGAAAACCCACTGCCGATTCCGGCCTGGGTTTGCACAAGAACCTCATGGCCACGCTTTACCAGTTCGTTAACTCCGGCAGGCGTCATCGCCACCCGGCTTTCGTTGTTCTTGATTTCTTTGGGTACACCGATTTTCATGAGCTCAATTTTATCCGACTATGTTGACGATTTTTCCTGGTACAACAATAACCTTTTTCGGGCT
This sequence comes from uncultured Flavobacteriaceae bacterium, assembly GCA_964558965.1. Lineage (GTDB taxonomy): Bacteria > Bacteroidota > Bacteroidia > Flavobacteriales > Flavobacteriaceae > Aureicoccus. Next base: position 4,270 of record CAZLGZ010000205.1, on the reverse strand, counting down.
ACGGCCCTGCATTTGTTCTTGGGTTTTTTCGTGTGCAAGAACCTGTTTTTCAATTTCTTCTTTCCCCATATCTGCCGGAAACTTCAGTTTAAAGCGCATCTTACCGTTAAAAGATATAGGGTACTCTTTTTCGGCCTCCACCAGATACTCCGGTTTAAACTCCGGGAAGGGAGCCTGCGAAATAGATTCTTGGTGACCCAACATCTCCCATAGCTCTTCCGCAATGTGCGGCGCATAGGGCGACACCAAAATGGCCAAGGGCTCCAGAATGCTTTTGGAACTGCACTTCTGCGCAGTCAATTCGTTGACACAAATCATGAAGGTCGAAACCGAGGTGTTGAAAGAAAATTGCTCAATATCTTCTCCTACCTTCTTGATCGTTTTGTGTAAACTCTTCAAGGCCTCCGCACTGGGCTCCTCCTCATTGAGGTTGAGATAGAGTTTCCAAAGTTTTTTCAGGAAACCATGCACTCCGGTTATACCGGCTGTATTCCAGGGCTTGGACTGTTCCAAGGGCCCGAGGAACATTTCGTACAAGCGAAGGGAATCGGCTCCGTACTGCTCACAAATGGCGTCAGGGTTCACGACATTAAACCAGCGCTTTGACATTTTTTCGACTTCCCGTCCGACGATGTACTTTCCATCTTCCAGCATGAACTCGGCCTTTTCGAATTGAGGCTGCCATTGGCGCAAGGCTTCTACATCCAATTCATCCGAAGCATTGACCAGGTTAACATCGACACGCAGGGGTTCTACGGTGTAGTCCTTTCGCAAGCCGTAAGAGACGTACTGATCCGTACCACTCACGCGGTACACCAGGGCCGAGGTCCCGGTAATCATCCCTTGGTTGATCAATTTTTGGGCGTACTCCGCCTGAGGAACAACTCCTCGGTCATAGAGAAATTGCTGCCATAATCGGGAATACAGCAAGTGCCCAGTGGCATGCTCACTACCTCCGATATAAAGGTCAACACCTTTCCAGTAATCAATGGCCTCAGGGCTAAATATCGCCTCCTCGTTATGGGGGTCCATATAGCGGTTAAAATACTGCGAGCTTCCAGCCCATCCGGGCATGGTATTTAACTCGAGCGGAAACACGTTTTCTCCGTCAATCAAATCGTTCGCAACCACTTCTTGCTTCTTCACATCCCAGGCCCAGACCTCAGCATTCCCCAAAGGTGGATCTCCTTCTTCCGTAGGCAAATACTTATCGACCTGCGGCAATGGCAAGGGTAGACATTCGGTTGGAATCATCTGAGGCATTCCATTTACATAGTAGACCGGAAAAGGTTCTCCCCAGTAGCGCTGACGACTGAAAACTGCATCTCTGAGTCGGTAGTTAATCTTTCCGGCACCTCGGCCTTCCGCTTCCAGGCGTTCTATGACCGCCTTGGTGGCTTGGTAGTAATCCATCCCATCGAGAAAGTCGGACTGTGCAATTCGGGTATTGGCTTTGTCGGCAAAGGCTTCCTCGCTGATGTCAACTCCGTCAAAAATATTGGGGATGGGTAAATTAAAGTGCTTTGCAAAATCATAGTCGCGCTGATCCCCGCAAGGGACCGCCATCACAGCACCGGTTCCGTAGCTGGCCAGTACATAATCTCCGATCCATATCGGAATGCGATCTCCGGTGAAGGGGTGCAGGGCATAGGCTCCCGTAAAGGCACCACTAATGGTTTTAACGTCAGACATTCGGTCGCGTTCAGACCGCTTGGCGGTCGCCTCGACATAGGCATCGATTTCGGTCTTTTGCTCCGCTGTCGTAAAGCGCTCCACCCAGGGATGCTCCGGTGCAAGCGTCATAAAACTGACTCCATAAAGGGTATCAGGTCGGGTGGTAAAGACCTTGATTTTTTCGGGGTGACCCTCGACTTCAAATTCCACCTCTGCCCCCTCGGACCGGCCAATCCAATTGGTCTGAGAATCTTTCAGTGGTTGCGGCCAATCTATATTTTGTAAACCGTCGAGCAGTCGTTGAGCGTAGGCTGTAATACGCATGCTCCATTGGGTCATTTTCTTTCGGATCACCGGATGACCTCCCCGTTCAGAGACCCCGTTGACAATTTCGTCATTGGCCAGTACGGTCCCCAGCGCCGGGCACCAGTTGACCTCTGTATCGGCCAAGTAAGCCAGGCGGTATTGCAAGAGAATGGCTTGCTGTTCTTCCTCCTTCATGGCCTTCCATTCAGCGGCCTCAAATCGCTTTACCTCTTCGTCGGCTACCGCTTGCACTTGGGTATTTCCGTTAGCCTCGAATTCACGAATCAAGTCCGCAATAGGTTCCGCCTTGTCGGAACTGCTATTGTACCAAGACTCGAAGAGCTGTATAAAGACCCACTGCGTCCATTTGTAGTAAGACGGTGAAGAGGTCCTGAACTCGCGGCTCCAGTCAAAAGAGAAGCCGAGTCGATCCAGCTGCTCCCGGTACCGATTGATATTGGTTTCGGTGGTTACCGCCGGGTGTTGTCCCGTTTGGATCGCGTACTGTTCTGCAGGCAAACCAAAAGAGTCGTAGCCCATGGGATGCAGTACTTCGTACCCTTGATGCCGTTTAAAACGAGCGTAGATATCACTGGCGATATAGCCCAGCGGGTGACCTACGTGCAAGCCGGCCCCAGAAGGGTAAGGAAACATATCCAGAACGTAGAACTTGGGCTTCGCAGAATGCGTTTCTGCCTTGAAGGTCTGTTTTTCGGCCCAATACTTTTGCCACTTGGCCTCGATTTCGAGAAAATTGTACTGCATTTCTTAATTTGTCGCGATCAGCGGCTAAATTACGGGGATTCCCCCAAAGCCGAAAAGGAATATGAAGGGTTTCGTTCTCGTTTTACTATTCAGTCTTTTTTCACTTGGTTCCCTGCATGCCCAGATCGAATTCTGCACAGGGAATACCGGCGATCCCATCTTTACAGAAAACTTTGGAACGGGCCTGACCAATGGCCCTGCGCTGGCCCCGGGAACCACCACCTATTCCTACGTCAATGGAGCTCCATCAGACGGAAGCTACACCATCTCGAGCTTTACCCAGTATTTTGATTGGCACAATACGGCCGATCACACCGTTGGCGATACCGATGGGCGCTCTTTAATTGTCAATGCAAGCTTTACTGCCGGGGAGTTCTATCGACGGGAGGTCACTGGATTGTGCGAAAACACCACCTACCAGTTTGCCGCCTGGGTCCTAAATCTCTTGCCTTCACCCAATAGCTGCCCGAACGGGGGAATACCGATCAATGTTCGCTTTGAAATTTGGGACATCAACGACACCCAACTTCTTCGAAGTGGAGAAACGGGCCCGATTGGAGCGATGACAGCGCCTCTTTGGGAAAACTATGGCCTGGTTTTCCAGACCCTACCCGGTCAGAACGAAGTGATTTTAAAAATGATCAACAACGGACAAGGGGGTTGCGGAAATGATCTGGCGATCGATGACATTACCTTTCGATCCTGCGGGGATCGCCTTCTGCTGGAAGACGAAGCCAACCAGACTTCCCGTATCGTTTGTCAGGAAGACGGTGCGACCACTGTCCAACTGGAAGCCACGCCGGATTTTTCGGTTTTTAGTACCCACGCCTACCAATGGCAAGAAAGCCTGGACGGAATAAATTGGACCAATATCGTTGGTGCCAACCAGGCCACCTACCAGAGTCCGCCCTTACTCAGCGACCAATTCTACCGGGTAAAAGTGGCCGAAGATGCCGTGAATCTGGCGAACGACAATTGCGCGACCGTTTCGGACATTTATCAAATAGAGGTGGTACCTGCACCCTTACCCCCTAGTGGAAATCCCTTAACGGAAATCTGTGAAGGAGAAAGTGGCGTTCTTCAGGCCGTCGTCAGTGCCGGAGAACGGATCGATTGGTACGGACAAGCCAGTGGGGGAACCCCATTGCTTTCAGACAGCAGAGAATTCAGCCCTCCAGCTGCGGGAATCTACTACGCCGAAACCGTGGACGTGCGAAGTGGCTGTCTGTCTACAACCCGGACTGCCTTAGAACTGCGTTTTGTTCCTCCTCCTGACGTCCAAGATGAGACCTTGGACTTTTGTCAGGGCACCTCCGCCTTTTTATCAGCCGGTTTTGCCGGAGGCACCTACCAGTGGTCCACCGGAGAGATGAGTCCAGAAATTTCGGTAAGAGAACCGGGTACGTATACCGTTGTGGTGACCAATCGAGCGGGTTGCACGGAAACAAAAACCATCGTCGTGGAAGAAATCATTGTTCCTCGAATCAGTCTGGTGAGAAGCGATCACAGAGAGATTCAAATCGAA
>CAZLGZ010000204.1:0-4668 GCA_964558965.1 uncultured Flavobacteriaceae bacterium | reverse complement strand
GAAAACGCACCTCTGTAAGAAGCGCGTTTTCAACAACCTAACCAATAAATAAACAAACTCGTATTAAAATCGCAATTCAAAGAGCGATGCGATTCATTCAAGTTATACAAAGATAACATTGTTTAATTAATTACAAAATATCCTAAACAAATAAATGTGTTAAAAATTTCTATTTCGCCGAAGAGATGCCAGTTTGTCAGCACTTGTTCTCTGGTCTACTTTTTGCTCTTTAGACGAAAAACAAAATAACATTATGGCCACAGGTAAGATTAATGTATCGGTAGATAACATTTTTCCTTTGATCAAAAAGTTTCTGTACAGCGATCACGAGATATTCTTACGCGAATTGATCTCTAACGCCACAGATGCTACCCTCAAACTCAAACACCTCACTTCTATTGGTGAGGCCAAGGTGGAATACGGAAATCCTCAAATCGAGGTTCGTATCGACAAAGACAATAAGACCCTACACATCCTCGACCAGGGATTGGGGATGAGCGAAGAGGAGGTCAAAAAGTACATCAATGAAGTTGCCTTTTCTGGTGCGGAGGAATTCTTGGATAAATACAAGGACGCCGGAAAAGAAGCCGGAATCATCGGTCACTTTGGCCTTGGTTTCTATTCGGCTTTTATGGTAGCCGACAAGGTAGAAATCATCACCAAAACCTTCCGCGAAGAACCAGCGGTTCACTGGAGTTGCGAAGGATCTCCGGAGTTTGATATGCAAAGCACTGACCGCAGCGAAAGAGGAACAGAAATTGTTTTGCACATCGCAGAGGACTCCACCGAATTTTTGGAAGAAAACCGTATACAGGAACTCCTAAGCAAATACAACAAGTTCATGCCTATTCCGATTAAATTCGGAACACGAACCGAAACCCTTCCAAAACCAGAAGGTGCTGCTGAAGAAGACCCTGCTCCAACTCAGGAAGTAGACAACATCATCAACAACCCGAACCCCGCTTGGACCAAAGCCCCAGCGGACTTGGAAGAAGCCGATTACAAAGGCTTTTACCGGGAGTTGTACCCCATGCAATTTGAGGAGCCCTTATTCAACATTCACCTGAATGTAGATTACCCGTTCAACCTTACCGGGATTCTGTACTTCCCCAAGTTGACCCAAGACCTCAACACACAAAAGGACCGTATTCAGTTGTACCAAAACCAGGTTTTTGTTACGGACAATGTCGAAGGTATCGTTCCGGAATTCCTGACCATGCTTCGTGGGGTTATCGATTCCCCAGACATTCCCTTGAATGTTTCGCGTTCTTATTTGCAGGCCGATGGAAACGTCAAGAAGATTTCTTCTTACATCTCTCGAAAAGTAGCGGATAAGTTGCAGTCTCTTTTCAAGAACAACCGGGAAGATTTCGAACAAAAATGGAACGACATCAAGGTGGTCATCGAATACGGCATGTTAACCGAAGAGAAATTCTTCGATAAGGCAGAAGGCTTCGCCCTTTACCCTGCGGTTGATGGAGCGTACTACACCTATGAAGAATTGGTCGAAAAAACCAAAGATGCCCAAACCGATAAAGACGGGAAGCAGATTTTCTTGTACGCCTCTGATCCGGTTGCACAGCATAGCTACATTGAAGCAGCCAAAGAAAAAGGCTATGAGGTACTGCACTTGGATTCACCAATCGTGCCTCACTTGATTCAAAAGCTGGAAAGCAACAAAGAAAACATCAGCTTCACCCGCGTCGATGGCGATCACATCGATAACCTGATCAAAAAAGAGGATACAGCTATTTCTAAACTGGACGAGAAGCAACAAGAATCACTGAAAACGGAAGTAGAAGAGGTGGTGAAAGAAATGGGCTTTGTCGTACAGTTAGAGCCTATGGACAGTAGTGCCTCTCCTTTTATCATCACCGAGCCCGAATTCATGCGCCGCATGAAAGAGATGCAGCAAACCGGTGGTGGTGGCATGTTCGGAATGGGTAATATGCCTGATATGTACAATCTAGTGGTAAACACCAACCACGAATTGATCGGTGAAATTCTAGAGACCAAAACAGCCAAAAAACGAAGTCGTTTGATTCGCCAATCGCTTGATCTGGCAAGGCTTTCGAAAGGTCTTCTCAAAGGAGAAGAACTCACCCAATTCATCAGCAGAAGCTATGAAATGATCAAATAAATTAAAGGGGGTACCCCCATATATAAGCCACACCTCCTCGGTGTGGCTTTTTCATTTTCAAAGTCTTTGTTCGCCGGAATTCACTAACTTTCTGACATGAGTACAGACTACAAAAGTCCCGCCTTTAAGAAGTTGCTGGATTCTCTTCAGCAGCAGAGTTGGGAGCTGGAATTACTGATTTCCGGTTTTGCCATTTTTGGACTTTTAACAGCTTATGATCCGATTAGGATCAATATGATTCAAGCCGAGAACGCGGGAATGCTATACCGGTTTTTCAGCTTGCTATTCTTGCTGGTAGCCTGTATGATTCTTCTGTTTAATCTGCTGCTCCATGTTACTTTGAGGGGTTTGTGGATTGGGGCCCTGGGCTTACGCTATGTCTCCGGAGATATTGAATTCGATGAACTGCGATACAGCCAACGTTTTATTAAGTACCTGAAAAAAAGAATACCCTCCTTTGACAAGTACATCGCCAATATGGAGAACTACTGCAGTATACTCTTTGCGGTCTCCTTTTTGCTGATTTTCTATGTATTGTCTTTCAGTCTCATAATGATCTATTTTGCTTTGGTAGGCAACTTTATTATAGAAAACGATGCATTGCCCAACTGGGTTCAAAAAGGTATCGGGATACCCTTAATTCTCTTTTTGGCAGTGGGGATGCTCTTGACCTTTATTGACTTTATTGGGGTAGGCATTTTAAAAAGAAATAAATACGTCGCCGCGGTTTATTTCCCCTTTTATTGGGCCTTTGGATTTTTAACCCTTTCCTTTTTATATCGGCCACTACTCTACAATTTTTTGGATAACCGATTTGGAAAAAGGTTATTGTTGATGTTGACTCCAGCCTACTTACTCATCAGTTTTTTAACTTCTTTGAGTCACTACAACTCCAATTATTTTGATGCAGATAACAACTCTTCCAGCTTGTTTGCCAATCGAAAAAATTACCTGGATCAATTGACGGAGAAAGAAGATTTTCCGGATAATGGAGCCATTGGGACCAAGGTGGTAACCACTCCTTTTATCCATGTCTTCGTACCCTTCAATCAAAACACGGAGGATCAGGTATTCAAATACAACGACAGCCTTCGACCAGATGAAGATATTCGAGGGCTTCGCTCAGGGATTCAATTCAACAATAGTGGGCGCAGGAGGGTTCGAGGTAAGTACAGTAAGAACGAAATGACGAAGGCCTATATGAAAACGGTCAACGAGATGTACTCCTTTAAAATTGACAGTGTGCCTTTTGATTCGGAGCTTATTTTTTCAGAAATAAAAAAGAATCTTTTAGGATTTGAAACCTATTTACCCCTGGATTCATTGAGCGAGGGGAAACACGACTTTCTGATCATCCGCAAGCGCACCCTCAAGGATTCGGTTAAGGCTAGTCTACACGCCAAAATTCCTTTTTGGTACTTCCCTCAATCCAACTCAAGCTCGCCAGATGGAATGGCTAACTGATCAGGCCTGGCATTACTATGCCATGGTTATTTTTTATATGGTTGCCGGGATCAGTCATTTTACCCACGCCTCCTTTTTTAAGCGGGCCATTCCTCCCGTATTCAATACACCCAGATTTCTGGTGATGATTAGCGGGGTAGCCGAACTGATTTTGGCCGCTGGACTGCTCTTTGATGCTACCCAAATCTGGGCTCTTACCGGTATTATCATCATGCTGGTGCTCTACCTCTACATCCACATCGAAATGCTCGTGCATCCAGATCGCTTACCCTTTCTACCTTACTGGGTTTTGGTACTTCGCTTACCCCTTCAATTTGTGCTGATCTATTGGGCTTATGCGTATCTTTAAGGGATGAGCACTGTACTATCTACCAACATCGCCGAAACCGTCTTCATTGAATACCAAGGCAAAAGAGAAGCTACCGGCATCTATAAATACCCTGTTGAAGCACCTTTGTTTTTAGGAAAAGAGGAAGTCAAAAAGGACGTAGTGGCCAACCGAAAAGTTCACGGAGGAGTATACAAAGCAGTCTACGCCTACAGTGCAGATGATTACCCTTACTGGAAAGAAATTTATCCGGAACTCGAATGGCAATGGGGCATGTTTGGCGAAAACCTGACCATGGATCAATTGAACGAAGAAGACCTTTGTATTGGAGATCGCTACGCACTCGGAGAGTGTATACTCCGGGTGACCCAACCAAGGGAACCCTGTTTTAAGTTAGGGGCGCGCTTTAACGATCAGGGCATCCTACAACGTTTTGTAGATCATCAACGATCTGGGACCTATTTTGCTGTTGAAAAAGAAGGAGAGGTTCGGGTTGGAGACCAGCTCATCAAACAAGAAGAACACCCGGTGCGTGTCTCTATAAAAGAAGTTTACGCTGCCTTGTACAACAGAAATCCCGACCCTGAATTTATCAGTCGAATTCAAGCCAATGACGCGGTTCCACCTCGTCTGTTAAAACGACTTCTCCGGGCATAAAACAACTCGGCCTTGACCGGGCGGGGGTTTCTCACTGAAATTAAACCAACTTAAATTACTTCACAGTAACCGTTTCTTC
>CAZLGZ010000203.1:0-4713 GCA_964558965.1 uncultured Flavobacteriaceae bacterium | reverse complement strand
GTGCCGATGATTTCATCGTTAAACCATTCCGTTTCTTGAAGTAGGGTGGCATCGGTTTCAAAAATCGGATCTATCCCTATGCTCTGGAGTGAGCGGTTAAAACGGTTCTTAATGAACTCGTTGATCAAATTCTTTGGCAGGAAGTCCAGTTCGCCTTCTTCGAAAATCCAATCGATGATTTGGCTTTCGGCGTCAAAGGCTTTGCGGCACATTTCCTGAATCATTTCGTTGTATTCTTTGGTGAACCACTCAGGGTGCTCTTCCTGAATGATCTTGATCACGTCGATTCCAAAATCTCCGTGGATCTGCTCTTCCTTCGAAGTCGCTTCTACCACATTCGAAATTCCTTTCAACATGTTCTTGTGCTTGTTAAAAGCCATGATGATCAGGAACTGAGAGAAAAGAGAAACGTGCTCGATGAAAACAGAAAAGAGGAGAATGGCTTCTGCATATTCCTTGCGGTCGTCGCTTTTGGCATTTTTAAGCGCTGTTTCCAGGTACTTGACACGCTTCATGATGACCGGCTTCTTTTTTAGGCTTTCGAATTCGCGGTTGAGACCGAGAATTTCGAGTAGGTGAGAGTAGGCGTCAGCGTGGCGGACTTCACTTTCTGCAAAAGTGGCTCCTACAGCACCGATTTCTGGCTTAGGCATTTTTTGGTAAATGTCTCCCCAAAAAGACTTGACGGCTACTTCAATTTGAGAAATCGCCAGCATGGTATTTTTGATGGCTGATTTTTCTGTTTCGTTCAGACGTGTTTTGAAATCTTGGATGTCACTGGTAAAATTAAATTCCGTGTGGATCCAATACGAGTGGCGAATCGCAGGCACGTATTCGTAGAGCTGTGCGTACTCGTAAGGCTTCAGGTTGATGCGCTTTTCGAAGATGTCACTCTTGCGGCTTAACGCTTGTTTGTTTCGGTACAGGATATAGGCTTTGGCAGCAGAGTGGAATGCACTGGCCATAAGCTTGTCTTCTACCACATCTTGCACTTCTTCTACGGTGGGCATATAATCAGCATCCTGGTTCTTGCGCTCTTGTAACACGCTGAAAACCTGTTTACTAATTTCTTCGGCATCTCCTAAATTACCCTCTTCAACGGCCGTCATGGCCTTCATAATGGCATTCGTGATTTTGTTCAACTCAAAGGGTTGAGTGTCAAAATCCCTTTTGATAATATGTGTTAGCTCCATGAAAATGAGATTTGAATCGAAACGAAACGGACTATAAAGTTCCTCCGATATTTGGTTTCTCCTACTCTTTTTTATTTCATGTTCTTAACACTTTTATTAACATGGAATTTACATTTCTGACCGCCAGCACTTAAGCAGAATTATACCGAATATTTTATTCTGATGAATTCTTTCTTAACTTGTTAGAGGAAAATTTTCATCATAAATTTTCGGATAATTTCGAAGAATCTAACCAGAATGAAAGCGCGATTATTTACCCTCTTTTTACTCTGTGCTGGGGTGCTTTTTGCGATGCATTTTAATCGCCCAAAGTCAACTATGGAGGTTGTAGAAGAACCTCCAGTAGTCGAAAGAGAAAACTTCGATAAGATGATGTCGGTGCTCACCCACCGCCGATGCGTGAATTGCCATCCGAATGATGGGGTCCCCAAACAAGGGGAAGACAGCCACCCACACAACTTTGGAATTAACGGAAAGCAAGACAGCCATGGCTTTGCTGCGACCAATTGCGCCAGTTGTCACCAGGCAGAGAACAATTCCTACTCGGGGGTGCCCGGGGCTCCGGAATGGAGTTTGGCGCCAGCGAGTATGAAGTGGGAAGGCCTGAGCCCCATAGAAATTGCAGAGTCCATGATGGACCCCAAGCGCAATGGAGGGCGGACCCCAGACGAAGTGATGCACCACCTCACCGAACATGAATTGGTGCTTTGGGCTTGGGAGCCTGGAGTAGATGCTCAAGGCAATCCAAGAGAAATACCTCCTTTAAGTAAGGAAGAATACATCCGCGTGGTCAAGGCGTGGTTCGAACAAGGCGCCGTCATTCCGGCCGCCGATTAAAAAGACTATGAAAATTTCATTTACTATTAATGGCCAGGACCAAACGGTCGAAGTGGCTGATCCCTATACCCCTCTGTTGTGGGTAGTGCGGGATATTCTTGATTTAAAAGGAACCAAATTCGGTTGCGGAAAAGCCGCTTGCGGTGCTTGTACTCTTCATGTGAATGGAGAAGCTGTTCGTTCCTGCAGCTATGCCGTAAAATTTGCAGAAGGTGCCCAAGTCACGACCATCGAAGGCTTGGGAACCAAAGAAAATCCACATCCAGTTCAACAAGCCTGGAAGGATCAGGTGGTTCCACAATGCGGTTACTGCCAGCCAGGATTTATGATGGCCACCGCAGCTCTGCTCGAGAAAATTCCAAATCCAACGGATGAGGACATCGATCAGAACATTATTAATGTATGCCGGTGCGGAACCTATTACCGCATGCGGAAAGCCATCCACCAAGCCGCCGAATTGGCGAATAATTCAACCAAAGAATAAGCCATGGCCGGAAAGAAAAAGATATCGAGAAGAAAGTTTTTGGTCCGTGGCGGACTGGGAACCGTAGGGGTTATGGCTGTGGGTACCGTCTTGTTTCGGAATCCCCTGAGAAGAACCATCATGGATTTTGCTGAAACCGCTCCGCCCATGTACAGTGGTTCGGGTACCGAGCCTCAGCTTTGGTTTGAACTCACAAAAGACAACAAAGTACTCTTTCATTCGCCCAAGGTCGAAATGGGCCAGGGGTCCTTTACCAGTTTTGCTCAAATGATCGCCGACGAGATGCATTTGCGGATGGATCAGGTCGAAGTCATTGCGGCCGAGACGGCGACCGGGGTTGTGGATGGACTCAGCACCGGAGGAAGTCTTTCCGTGGCCGGATTGTGGCAGCCTTTGCGTGAATTGGCGGCGACCATGAGGATGATGCTGATTAATGAGGCCGCAAGACAAAGTGGACAAGAAGCGTCCGCCCTGTCTGCTGAGGAAGGTTATGTCACGGCCGGAAATCAAAAGTGGTCTTATGCCGAAATCGCCTCTAAAGTAGAGGGGTGGGAAGTGCCCGACACACCGGAATTAAAGGAGTTCAAGAGTTATAAGCATATCGGGAAGCCTGTGCCTCGGGTCGATTTAGACGCCAAGGTCTTTGGTGATCCCATTTTTGGATTGGACGCGCAGAAGGAAGGCATGGTGCATGCCGCAGTCATCCGCCCTTCGGTGGTGGGCGCCAAATACAAGAGCTATACGAGTACAGGTGTAGAATCCATGCCGGGCTTTGTTCAGGTGGTGGAAGGAGAAAACTGGGTGGCCGTCCTGGCGGATTCCTACCCGGAAGCCCTGATGGCCGAAACCAAATTGGAGGTCGAGTGGGACATTCCGAAGAGGTGGTCAGAAGAAGATCTCCAGGACATGTTGCAGGTTGGAAAAGGCAAGCGCATGATTACCCAAAAAGAAGGAAGTGCACTTGAGGATGAAGAGGAAGGTGTTGTAAGCCTGAGCTTTTCTTCTCCTATGGGAGCTCACGCCCAGATTGAGCCCAACGGTGCCTTGGCCTATTTTGATGACAAGGGATTGACCGTGGTCTTGTCGACTCAGGTTCCGGGGATCACGCGTACTCAACTGAGTGACGCCATGGATATGAAGGAAGAACAAATCAATGTGGTACCCACCTTCCTTGGGGGAGGGTTTGGTCGACGTTTGGATACCTCCCACGCGATCATTGCCGCTCAGTTGGCCAAGGCTGCGGGCAAACCGGTGAAATATCAGTTCTCCCGAAAAGAAGAGTTTCAGCATGATACCTTTCGTCCTCCGACTTACCATACCGTTAAAGGAAAGCTCAATGCCGAGGGCTACCTCGACAGTTTAGAGCACCACTACGCCAGTGGGGATGTTTCTGCGAATTCGGCTATTGCACTAGCCAATACGGCAACCAAAATATTAGGTACCGATATCGGGGCCATGCGCGGAGGAAATGTGATGTACAATGGAATTCCGAATCACCGGGCCGTCCAATGGCATACTACTTTGCCTTTTGCAACCAGTTGGTGGAGAAGTCTCGGGCTCTTGGCCAACACCTTCGCCATTGAAAGCTTTGTGGATGAAATGGCGCTAAAAGCCAAAAAGAACCCGGTGGAGTTTAGAACCCAGGTGCTGGGGGATGAAGGTATGCATGGTCGATTGAAAAAAGTCATCGAAAGAGCTGCCGAAGTGGGCGCTTACAGCGACACTTTTACCAACGGCAGGGCGATGGGGTTTGCAGCATCCACCGATGCCAATGTGCCTTCGGCCCATGTGGTGGAAGTGTCGATAGAGGAAGGGCAAATTGTGGTTCATAAAGTCACCTGTGTTCTGGATTGCGGTGTTGCGGTGAATCCGGATCAGGTCCGAGCCCAGTGCGAAGGATCTATTATTATGGGGATGAGTGCCTCCCTTTTTGAACGCATGACCCTTAGGGATGGGGAACTGTTTCCTACTATTTATGGTCCTTACCGCATGGCTTTAATGAAACACGCACCCAAAGAAATTGTGGTGGATTTGGTGCAGGGTGCAGACATTCCTTTACCGGTTGGGGAACCGCCTTTGGGTCCCATAGCGGCCGCAATTGGGAACGCGATTCGTAGACTGACGGGTGAGCGCCTCACCGATATTCCTTTGCAGGAGGATTTGGATAAACGATTAGCAGGGGCGTCATGAGGTTTAGAC
>CAZLGZ010000202.1:0-4818 GCA_964558965.1 uncultured Flavobacteriaceae bacterium | reverse complement strand
GGTACAGACCGACTTGTTGGATATTCCCGCTTTGGAAGAAGCCGTCGCAGGTATTGAAAAAGTTTACCACTGTGCGGGCATGGTCTCTTTTGACCCCGCCGACCGAAAGGCACTTTACCGCAACAATGTGCGCAGCACCGCCCGCCTGATTGACGTCTGTCTGATGCAGGGGGTTAAGCGCTTGCTCTTTGTCAGTTCCATTGCTGCTACGGGGAAAGAGCCAGATGGCAGCACGGTAAATGAAGAAAGCCCATGGAATCCGGCCGAAAGCTATGCCTATGGGCAAAGCAAATGGGAAGCCGAAATGGAGGTCTGGCGCGGGCAGCAAGAAGGTCTGGAAACTGTCGTGGTCAATCCAGGGGTGATTCTGGGTACCGGTTATTGGGGCCAAGGCAGTGATTTATTGATTTCTCGTATTTACAAAGGCCTCAAAATATACCCTCCCGGACAAGCGACCTTTATCAGTGTCGACAATACGGTGGCTGCGATGGTGGCCCTTATGCAGTCCGATGTACAATCGCGACGCTTCATCCTCTTTCAGGAGCAGTGGAATTTTAAGCAGCTCTTTCGGCATATCGCCAAAGGCCTAAAGAAAACCCGACCCTTCATGCGCATACCACTTTGGAGCCTCAGGATGTTGTCCTTTTTAGACCGGCTAAAAGCCTTCTTTTTTGGCAGTCCGAGACAACTGCCCCCAGAAGTTCTGAAAAGTTTACGGGTGCCGACGACCTACAGCAACGAGGCCCTTAAAGAAGTGGTGGACGTGGAATTCGTCCCGCTCGAAGAGGAGATTCAGAAAAACACAGGGTTTTACCGGCAGTACAAGAAAAGACGCTAGGATTTTTCGCGAACAGACTGTGGAACACCATTGGCTTTCATTATAGAATCCAAGCGGGGTTTCTTCTTCTGCTCTTCCATGGTTTTTTCGTTGCGCATTCGGCGGATTTCTTCCAGTTTTTCGGACTCCAGGGTTATGCGCTTTTGCACACTGTCGTACATGCCCTTGTATTGAATCGGCAGGGAAGCGTAGTAGGCATCGCTATCGGCCAAACGCGTGCTGTCGATCTCGTAGCGAGCATAAATGATTTGCATGATCTCCTTGTCCCACTGCGCCAGGGTTCCTGGGCTGGTGGTCTGCACGGCATTGAGCACCGACAAATCATACATGATGTCAATCATGGTATTGGGCTCAATGAGGTTCTCGGGTTCCTCGAGGACCTTTTCGGCACAAGCAACCAAGAGACAACAGCTCAGTCCCAAAAAATAAAATCCTATACGCTTGCTCTGCATCATGGTGTAAAGGTACTATTCCTATCGGTTGTAGGTTACTCGCATTCCGGTTCCCGGAGCGATGAATTCACCATCGTTATAGGCACACACGCCATTGAGCCAGGTTCTTTTAACCTTAGACCCGAAGGTGGTGCCTTCAAAAGGAGACCAACCGCATTGGTACAATACATTTTCTTTTTCTACCGTCCAGGAAGCTGTGGGATCAACCTCTACCAGGTCGCCGTAGTAGCCTTCGCGAATGTAGCCTCGGCGATCAATTTCGAAACGGATGGCCGGGTTGTGGGCCATTTTTTCGACCCATTTCGCAATCGGAATATCCTTCTGCATTTCCCAAAGTGCAGGCAAGGCATGCTGAACCAAGGGGCCTCCTGAAGGAGCAGAAGTGTATGGATTCTGCTTTTCCTCCCAAGTATGAGGCGCGTGATCCGTGGCAATAATATCGATGCGATCCTCCATAACCGCTTGTCGCAGACTCATGCGATCAGAAGCCTGCTTCACTGCGGGATTCCATTTGATCAGACTGCCTTTGGAAGCGTAGTCCTCATCGCTAAACCACAAGTGGTGAATACACACCTCAGCGGTTATCTGTTTGTTTTCAAGAGGGCCCGCATCAAAAAGAGGCACTTCCCTCCCGGTAGACAAATGAAAAACATGCAAGCGCGCTCCGGTCTTGCGAGCCAAATCTACTGCCCGCGATGAAGAGAGGTAGCACGCTTCCTCACTTCTGATGATGGGGTGCATTTCCATGGGAATGTTGTCTCCGTACTTTTCTTTGGCCAGGGCCAGGTTGTGACGGATGGTCCCTTCGTCCTCGCAGTGGGCCGCGATGACCAATGGAGTATTCGAAAAAATTCGCTCGATAACCTCTTCGTTGTCGACCAGCATATTCCCCGTAGAGGATCCTAAAAAGAGTTTGATCCCCGCACACTGGTTTGGATCGACGGACTTAATGACTTCCAGGTTGTCGTTGGTTCCCCCTAAGAAGAAGGAGTAATTCGTATAGGAAGTCTCTTTTGCCCGTGCGTATTTGTCTTCCAAGGCCTCCAGGGTAACGGTCTGGGGATTGGTGTTGGGCTGTTCCATGAAGGTCGTAATCCCTCCGGCCAGAGCAGCTTTACTCCCACTGGCTATGGTTCCTTTATGGGTCAGACCCGGTTCACGAAAATGCACCTGATCATCAATCAATCCCGGCAAGAGGTAGTTTCCTTGGAGATCGTGGACTTTGGCTTCGGGCTGGGTAATATTGGAATCTATGCGCTCAATAAAAGGAGGAGAGAGCAAGACATCTGCCTCTTTTTCTACTCCCTCATTAACGAGACGACAGTTTTTTAGTAGGGTTTGGGCCATTCTGAAATTTTTTGCGGTTAAAGAGGCTTTTCAGTCTCATTTTGATTACTCCTGTGATGCCCTCAATAATAATTGCCCGGTTCATTTTGGACTTTCCGTTGATGCGGTCTGTGAAAATGATCGAGATTTCTTTTAATTCGAATTTACTCAGGTACGCCCGGTACTTCATTTCGATCTGAAAAGCATAACCGATAAAGCGGACGGCATCCAGGTTGATTCCCTCCAATACCTGTCGTTGGTAACAGACAAAACCCGAAGTCGGGTCGTTGATCGGCATACCGGTTAAAAAGCGCACATAAAAGGAGGCACCGTAAGAAAGAATAATTCGAGAAAGGGGCCAGTTCACCACATTGACACCTTTTTTATAACGAGATCCAATGGCCAGATCTGCTCCGTTCAAACACGCCCTGTGCAGGCGCAGCAGATCACTGGGTTTATGAGAAAAGTCTGCATCCATCTCAAAGATATACTCGTACTCGTTTTGAAGGGCCCATTTAAACCCGTGGATGTAGGCGGTTCCCAATCCGGCCTTGCCTTGACGGACTTCTAAAAAGAGTTGATTCGGAAATTCTTCCTGCAATTCACGCACGTTTTCTGCAGTACCATCCGGGGAATTGTCGTCGACAATTAGGATGTGGAAGGGCTTCTTTAAATCGAATACCGTACGGATGATCGCCTCGATATTTTCGATCTCGTTGTAGGTGGGAATGATAACAAGGCAATTACTCAAGGTAAGAAGCTTTTAGCGGCAAAATTACAATTTTATGGTGGCCTGTACAGTTACTAAATTTGAAACCTGTAATTTCCCTGCATGGCCGTACGTATTCCCTCCTCTATGCGGGTCTTTTTGCTCGTATTTCTCGGATTGAATTTACTGCAGAGCGCAAACACGCCTTTGCTGTATGACGAGGCCTATTTCTGGTACTACGCCCAACAACCTGCATTGGGTTATTTTGAGTACCCGCCGATGATTTCCTGGTTGATTTCGATCGGTTTACAGTTTCACGGTGGAGAATCCGGGGTGCGACTACTCCCCATTCTTTTGGGTGCCGGGACCGCTCTATTTTTGTGGCTCTGTCAGGATAACCCTCGCAAGGATGCCCGCCTGTTTGCTTTGGTCTTCTGTGCCTTTCCCCTCTTGCATTTATACAGCTTTATCAGCTTGCCCAATTCGGTTTTGCTCTTTTTTACAGCACTCAGTTTATGGGCCTTACAGCTATTTGTGAAGGCGCCCTCTCGACGAAGGTCCCTTTTTTTGGGGGTGGCCTTAGCCGGTTTGCTCTACAGCGAATACCTGGGCATTTTCGTTGTCGTCGTAATGAGTTTTGCTCAACCCGGCCTGATTAAAAATCGCCTCTACCTTCAGGCTCTTGGCCTATGTCTTTTGCTCTACAGTCCGCACCTGATTTGGCTGGGACTCCACGACTGGGTCAGTTTGCGATACACCTTTTTTGAGCGCCCTTTACCCGAACGAGAGCCCTTGGCCTTTACTTCCGGTACCCTGCTAAAACTCACCTTGGTTTTGGGTGTCATGACCCCCTTTGTTTACAAGGGTCTAATGAAGTGGAAAAAAGACAGCCTGGTGGATCGAGTCTCTTTTCTACTCGCGAGCAGCCTGTTGGTCTTTTATTTTTTATCCAGTTTCCAACGCCCGGTCAGTTTGCAACTTTTGGCTTTGTTCAGTCTGCCGGCACTCGTATTGAGCCTTTCTTTTCTCTATGAGCGCGAAAACTGGCAAAAGTGGTTGTGGCCTCTTGCAGGGGTGCAGGTGGTCGTTTTGCTCTACTTCCGACTTTCACTGATTTTTCCGGGGATGGCCCTTTATCCTCATCCCGCTCACGACATCCGTGAATGGACGGCCCAATTGGAACAGAGAAGTGATTCCCTGCCTGTTGTTTTTGAAAATAACCCCCAAAAAGCAGCGCTGTTTTCTTTTTACACCGGTCGTCCAACCTATTCGTTCAACACCTTTAGTTTTCGAAAAAACCAGTACAATCTGGACACGGTAACCGAAAATAAATTGCGCTTTCAAAAGGTGGCGTACCTCAGTGAGCAAGATCCACAAGCCGAAAACTTTTCTACGATCGACAGTCTATTGCCGGCCCTTCCAGTCCAATTTCCCTTTTATTCCTACCGCAACCTAGAGGCCTGGCTGGATACCGATAAAATTGAATCCCGGAC
>CAZLGZ010000201.1:0-4875 GCA_964558965.1 uncultured Flavobacteriaceae bacterium | reverse complement strand
CGTTCGACCCGTCTCACTTTTGATGCCCGTCAGGTGGAAGGCCGTCGTTCCTTGGCCACAGCAGGAACCGACTTGCAACGCCTTAAAAGAAACTACGAGCAGAACCAGGAACTCTATGTCGATGAATTGATCTCTAAGGAAGTTTACCTCACCTCCAAAGAGAACTTCGAATTGGCGCAGAAGCAGTACGACATTTTGAAGCTCCAAGCCGAGCAAGATGAAGAGTTGCGCAAGACTTCCTTGAGCGGGCTGGATACCGATTTGGATCGTATGAAGAAGACCTTGTCCATGGTTTACGAACGCCTGGATCACCTGAATGTGCGCGCTCCCGCAGACGGCCAATTGGGATTCCTCGATGCCGAAATTGGGCAGAACATCAGTCAGGGTCAGCGCATCGGACAGGTGAATGTCTTGACGGATTTTAAGATCGAAGCTGCCATCGACGAGCACTATATTGACCGGGTAAAGCGCAATCTGCTCGCGAGTTTAGAGCGCAACGGAAAAGAATATGAAATGCGTATTCGTAAGGTCTACCCGGAGGTTCGCAACGGTCGCTTCAATGTGGATCTGGTCTTCAACGGCGAAAAGCCGGAGACCATCCGCGCTGGACAGACCTACAACCTCAAGTTGCAGCTTGGTGCTTCCAACGAGGCCTTGCTACTGGCTAAAGGAGGATTTAATTCCAGTACCGGAGGTCAGTGGGTCTATGTGCTAGATGGAGATAAGGCAGTTCGCCGCGATATCCGCCTGGGTAAGCAGAATTCAAATTATTACGAAGTGCTCGAAGGCCTGCAGCCCGGAGATCAGGTGATCACCAGCAGCTACGATAGCTTTCAGGAAGCCGATAAAGTCATTATTCAATAATTCAATCAATCATAAAATGATCAATATTCAAAACATCAAGAAAAGCTTCAGAACAGAAGAAGTAGAAACCCTGGCCCTGAATGGGGTCAACCTGAACGTCGAAGTCGGGGAGTTTGTCGCCATCATGGGTCCTTCCGGATGCGGAAAATCCACCCTGCTCAACATCATCGGTATGCTGGATAGTCCTTCTGAGGGCAGCTACAGCTTTGTGGGGAATGAGATTGCAGACCTCAAAGAAAGCCAGCGCACCATCCTGCGCAAAGGAAACCTCGGTTTTGTCTTTCAGAGCTTTAACCTCATTGACGAGCTCACCGTATTTGAAAATGTGGAATTGCCTTTGATTTACCTCAAGTTGGATAAGGCAGAGCGCAAGGCACGGGTCAACGCTGTTTTGGAACGTATGAAAATTGCTCACCGCGCCAAGCACTTTCCGCAGCAACTCTCCGGAGGGCAGCAACAGCGCGTCGCCATTTCACGTGCCGTTGTCACCGAACCCAAACTGATTCTTGCGGATGAGCCGACCGGAAACCTGGATTCTAAAAATGGAATTGAGGTGATGAACCTGCTTACTGAACTGAATCAAGACGGAACAACCATCGTGATGGTCACCCACTCAGACCGGGATTCGCATTACGCCCACCGCGTGATCAACCTGTTTGACGGACAGATTGTAACCGAAAGCCAAAACCGCGCAGTAGGTGTAGCCCTCTAAGGAGTTTATTCATCATCAAAACATCAAATCATGTTAAAGAACAATCTTAAAATCGCCTGGAGGAACCTCACCAAAAACAAAGGCTATTCTGCGATCAATATTGGGGGCTTGGCCCTGGGGATGGCGGTGACCTTGATCATTGGTTTGTGGATCAACGACGAGTTGACCTACAACCGCTACTTCCAGAAGAAGGACCGAATCGCTCAGGTCATCCAGTCCCAGACATTCAATGGGAATACCGGAACAGGACCTGCGATTCCTCTTCCTTTGGAACCCGCCTTGCGCAACGAGTACGGAGACAAGTTCAAGCACATCACCATGGCGTCTTGGACCCAAAATCACTACATCAAAGTGGGAGAGAAGAGTATTTCGCGCACGGGGAACTATATGCAGCCCAATGCGGTTGAACTCTTGAATTTAGAAATCACCCGTGGAGACAAAAACGGACTGAAGGAAATCAATTCGATCATGATCTCTGAATCATTGGCCGAGGACTTCTTTGGAAAGGAAGATCCGATTGGTGAAATCCTGAAGATTTCGAACCAGTACGACCTGATGGTGACCGCGGTCTACAAAGACATTCCGGTTAATAACACCTTCAACGACACGGACTTTTTGATCCCATGGGATCACTACGTGGCCAACCGGGAATGGATTCGTAATTCCCAGGATAACTGGCAGAACAACTCCTTTCAGATGTTCGTGCAGATCGCAGACAACACCACCTTTGATGCGGTGACTGAAGCGATCATTGACGTCAAGAAAAACGCAGACGAAGACGTGGTTCAATACAACCCACGCATCTTCTTACTGCCCATGGAAGATTGGTACCTGCGCAGCAACTTCGAGGACGGAGTGCAGACCGGAGGTCGTATCACCTATGTGTGGCTCTTTGGGATCATTGGCATCTTCGTCTTGATTCTGGCCTGTATCAACTTTATGAACCTTAGCACAGCCAGAAGTGAGAAGAGAGCCAAAGAAGTAGGGATTCGCAAAACACTTGGGTCTCAGCGCGGGCAGTTGATTGCTCAGTTCCTCAGTGAATCCTTTTTGGTCGTCGTTTTTGCCTTTGTTTCGGCGGTGGCCCTTGTTTTGCTTTCTCTTAATGGATTTAATGATTTGGCCAGAAAAGAAATGGTTTTCCCTTGGGCAAACCCCAGCTTCTGGTTGATTTCTGTAGGTTTTATTGTAGTAACGGCCTTGTTGGCCGGTAGCTACCCAGCCCTGTATCTTTCTTCCTTTAAACCGGTTCAGGTGCTTAAGGGAACCTTTAAAGGCGGAAAGTATTCAGGTCTTCCACGGAAGATTTTGGTGGTCTTACAGTTCACCGTTTCGGTGGCCTTTATCATTGGAACCTTCATCGTGATGCAGCAGATCAATCACGCCAAGAATCGCCCGATCGGATACGATAAGGAAGGTTTAATTCAGATTCCCACCTTTGCTCAGGACTTTACCGGTAAAACGGAGCTCATGCGAGAGAAGTTCATCAAATCGGGTGCAGTGGTAGAGATGGCCACTTCCAGTAGCCCAACCACCCAAATTTGGTCAAACCGCAGTGGATATACCTGGGAAGGAAAGCCCGACGGTTTTCAGGAGGATTTTGCCTGGACCGAAGTATCGGTGGATTACGCCAAGACACTCAAACTGAAAGTGGTAGAAGGGCGAGACTTCTCTCGTGACTTTGCCTCAGATTCCTTGGGGATTCTTATCAACGAAACTGCTAAAAAATACATGGGAGTCGAAAACCCGGTAGGCATGCTTCTCCGAGATACAGATGAAGAGGACCCGGCACCCCCTTTAAAAATTATAGGTGTTGTTGAAGACATGGTCGCTCAGTCACCATATGAGCCCGTGAAGCAGGGGATGTACGTCTACGATCGCTACAACAATTTTAGCTACTACAATCTGCGTTTGAATCCAAACCAGAGTGCGGGTCAGAGTATTGCCGTCGTGGAACGCGTTTTCCGCGAACAATTCCCGGATATCCCCTTTGAATACCAGTTTGTTGATGAAGAGTACGGCCGCAAGTTTTCTGCCGAAGAGCGTGTGGGAAGTCTGGCCGGAATCTTTACCGGATTAGCTATTCTGATCAGCTGTTTAGGCCTCTTTGGTCTGACTTCTTTTGTGGCAGAACAGCGTACCAAAGAAATCGGCGTCCGCAAAGTATTGGGAGCTTCGGTCTTTAACGTGTGGAATATGCTTTCTAAGGACTTTTTGAAGTTGGTGATCATCTCTTGCTTTATCGCTATCCCTATCGCTTATTATGTGATGAATGGGTGGCTGCAGGAGTACCCCTACCGAGTGATTCTCGAGTGGTGGATCTTCGCCCTCGCCGTGATCGGAGCGATGGGAATTACGGTGATGACGGTGAGTTTCCAGGCGATTCGCGCAGCAACGCAAAATCCAGTAACCAGCCTGAGAGACGAATAGTCTCATTCTTTTTGTTGAAAACCCATGTCTGCCGGCATGGGTTTTTTTGTTTTTAGAGGTGAGTGATCAGTACGGCTACTATGGGAATCAGTGCCAAAATCCCCAGGAGAAATTTCCAGGTTCTTTTTATTACCGGAGTTTCGTAACGGGTATAGAGCAAGAAAATGAGCAAAGACCAACAGAGATAGAATACCCCCCAACTAACCAACTCCAAGGGTCTGGGTTCTCGGGTGCATAGATACAGGCCATAGGTCCATAGAGTGATCCACCAAAGACCGATCCCCAATTGATTCTTCTGTACCTGAATTCGTCGCCAATCCATCTACGAAAGTTTCTCCTTCAATCTTTGGTTTATGCGACGAGTAGCACGGCCAAAATCCTCCGAACTCATGGAGGCTTTCGGAATGATTAGGCCTTCCGGATGATTTAGCGTCAAGTACTTGTCTGTAATGGTTGCCGTTTTAATTTTTTGCCAATAAAACGGGTGTTCTTCGCCATCCATTTTTAGCAAAATCATGTCTTCATAAATACCTAATGTATATGAAGAATATTGGGCAATTTCTTTGAGATACTTCTTCAATTTGCGCCGGTTTTGCCAGACGGATTGTATTTGACTAACCAAGACAATACAATAGATTAAAAAACCGATGGCCGGTAAGACGACAAGGTCATTGACCAGGTCAAAATAATTGATCGCCAGAAGGCTAATAGCCAGAAGGACTACTGCTGTAAAAAAGTGTCTGAAGGGGGTGCTATAGCGGTAGTTGGGGTTTTCCTTGTAGATGTCCCACAGCTGCTTCGTCTCAAATTGAAGGGTAATGGTCATGCCGCTAAAGATAGAACATGATCCTAAAGAAGCAAGTCCTTAC
>CAZLGZ010000200.1:0-4893 GCA_964558965.1 uncultured Flavobacteriaceae bacterium | reverse complement strand
TGTAGAAAAACCAGACTGCTATGGCAATCTTAGAGAATATTCGCAAGCGTACAACCATTCTTATCCTGATTATTGGTTTGGCGTTATTTGCTTTTGTAATTCAAGGAATCATCTCCAGTGACGGTTCATTTGGCGGAGGAGCCAAGGTTGGTTCCGCTATTGCTGAAGTCAACGGAGAACCTTTGAGTATCGATGATTTTCGCGTAACCCTGGACCGCAGAAAGCAGCAGTTCGGACGCGGAATGTCGCAAACCCAATTGGTTAAAACCGTGTACGATCAAGAAGTTCGCGCCGAAATTCTTAGACAGCAATTCGATGATTTAGGCTTGAATATCGGAAGTGACCAGATCGTGGATTACGTTCGCAAAAACAACTGGCAGTACCAGGTGCGTGAGTTCGGAGATGCCGACGGAAACTTCAACGAAGATTTGTTCCGCAGCACAATTCAGGAATGGAAAGAGACGAATCCTGTTCGTTACCAAGCCTGGTTGGATGACGAGGCTAATATCGCACAACAAGCCAAAGAGCAGTTGTTCTTCAATATGGTAAAAGCCGGTATCGGATCTACTTTGTCGGAAGGTGAGTTTGACTACGGTTTCAGCAACGATAAAATCAACATGGAGTTTGTACGTATTCCGTACACTTCCGTGGCCGATTCTACGATTCCTGTTTCTAAGCAGGCTATCCAAGACTACATCAACAAGCACGAGGATGATTTCCAACAGGAGGATGCTCGTGATATTCGTTTTGTTTTCTTCCAGGAAAAACCTTCTCAAGAAGACGAAAATGCTGCGAAGAAAAGAGTAGAAGACCTTAAAGCGGACTTCACCACGACGGAAGACATGTTTGCCTTCTTGGAGTTTGATTCAGATACCAATTACGATTCTATTTATAAGCCACAAGGACAATTACCTTCCGCTTCTTTAGACAGCCTTTTGGCTTTGGAAGTAGGAGGAGTATACGGCCCTTACCGCGATGCGCAGAGCTTTAAGATTACCCGTATGATGGGCAAGAAGCCGAACGGGAATGTTCGCGCCAGCCACATCCTGTTCGCTTACGAAGGAGCAACTCGTGCGAATCCTGAAATCAAAAGAACCAAGGAAGAAGCGAAAGCCGAAGCCGATAAGATTTTGGTAGAAGCGCTTAAAGAAGGAGCTGACTTTGCCGCTTTGGCAAGAGATAATTCAGACGGACCCTCTGCACCACGAGGAGGAAACCTTGGGTTCTTCCAAGACAATGGTACCATGGTTGAGGAGTTCAGTGATTTCTGTTTCTCTAACGAGGTAGGTGCCATTGATTTGGTAGAGACTGAATTTGGTTTCCACATCATCAAAGTAGAAGAGAAGCAAGACCTATTCCAGGTTGCTCACTTGACCGCCAATATCGAGCCAAGTGAAGAAACCACCAACGCTCTGTACCAAGAGGCTTCTTCTTTCCAAAAAGCAGTGATGGAAGCGGATGCAAATGAATTTGACGACATTACCAAAGAGAAGAACTACATCCTGCGCCCTGTAAACAAGGTGAAGGAGTTGGACGAAAACCTACCAGGATTGGGTGAGCAGCGTGCCATCGTTCAGTGGGCTTTTAACGAAGAGAGAGCCGTAGGTGATATTGATCGTTTTTCGACCTCTGAAGGCTATGCGGTTGTTCAGGTGACCAAGCGATACAAGAAAGGCTTGATGAGTCCTGAGGATGCTTCAGCGACGGTATTGCCTATCTTGAGAAAAGACATCAAAGCGGATCAGATCATGGCGGCCAACAAAGGCAAGTCTATGGAGCAAATCATCCAGGAAAGCGGAGCGAGTAAGAACACCGTGTCTGCCATTACGATGAAGGCACCGACTCTTGCTGGAGCTGGATCAGAACCTGCAGTTGTCGGAACAGCTTTTGCTTTGGAAGTAGGACAGACTTCTGGCCTGATCAAAGGAGAAACAGGGGTGTTTTTGGTGAAAGTATTGTCCAAAGAAGACGCGGTGAAGTTGCCAAACTTCAGCACTTTCGCGAATACCTTGACAACAACAACTCGTTCAAAAGCGAACACTACGGCCTACGAAGCGCTTAAAAAAGGAGCAGAAATCGACGATTTCCGCGGTGATTTCTATTAAATGCACTTTTAGTCAGACTGTTCTGTCTTAGACAGGAGGACTGGTTAAAGAGAAGGATACAGCAATTGTTCCGTAGTGAGCAGGGTGCTGTATCCTTTTTCTTTGAAGTAAAAGGAAGCTTTTGCAGGATCTTGTGCTGTGGCAAGAATAAAATCTCCTCCCCAGGCTCCCAAACTTTTTATCACCCCTTGGGTGTAATCCGAGAAGTGACTTTGTTGTACCGGTGGCATTCCAAGAATTGCTCCGAGCAGTTCTTCGTGCTTCGATAAGAGCTGTTCAAAAGAAGAGAGTTCGGTGGCCTGACTACAAGCCAAACTCAAGTCGCTGATTTGTTCCAAAAAATCCTCGAGTTCCTGCTTAGACAAGTTGGCCGTGCGTTCGCGATACTGCTCAATAGCCGAGCGGCTGTCTTGTTTGACCTCCCGGTAGACCCAAAGCAGTTGCTGACTAAACGTCCAAGGCAAATCCACGGCTTCCTGCTGAGGCCCATTTTTCAGTCGATAGAGCAAGGCCTCCTCCGCCCCTGCACAGGCCAGGTCGTAGCCGCTACCGCTTTTTCCAAAGCTCTTGTACATCAGTTCATAAGGATCGACTCCTGCCCATTGGGCCAGAAGGTGTAAAAGGGTAGAGGAACTACCCAGTCCCCATTGGCGGGGAAATTCCAGAAGGGCTTCTATTTGTAGCGGTTGCTTTTCTTCCAGAAATACAGGATTGAGCTCTCTGGCTGCCCCTAAGAGCTGCTTCAGGCGTTCACCGACTAAGATGTCGCTGGATTCGAGAAGATGCCCCTCAAGGTCGAATTGAGCCTCAAACCAGGGCGAAGCTTCTCCTTTGACCTGGCTCTTCCAAACAATATGATCTGAAGTCCCGCTTTGAAGGTGCAGGGATTGCCCTTGTATGGTGGGGATGGCCAGCGCTAGGGCACCGTCCAGTACGGCGTATTCCCCGGTGATCAACAGTTTGCCTCTACCGTAATAGCGCTTTTCTTGCATCCTTATTTATTGCGGTGTTCGGTCAATGCTTTTTCGACCGCGGCATTGCTCACGGTATGGTCTTTAAAGTAATCCACCAGGGCTTCTTTTTCATCTGAACTGGCGCCGAGTTGATTCAAAATATTCAAGAGGTGCATTTTCATGTGCCCTTTTTGAATTCCAGTAGTAGTCAAAGAGCGCAAAGCAGCGAAGTTCTGTGCGAGTCCCGCTACGGCCGTGATGCCCATAAGCTCCTGTGCGTTGGGTTTTCCTAAGACATCCAGGGCGAGCTTAACCATAGGATGAAGACGCGTTAAGCCTCCAACCGTTCCCAAGGCCAAAGGCAGGTCCATCCAAAATCGAAAATGGAGTTCTCCGTCGATCTCTTTGATTTCGGCCTGGGAAAGGCTTCGGTACTGTCCGTCGCGCGCAGCATAGGCGTGAACCCCGGCTTCGATGGCTCTAAAGTCATTTCCGGTAGCGAGTACGACCGCATCGATACCGTTCATGATCCCCTTGTTATGGGTGACCGCGCGGTAGGGCTCTTCTCGAGCAATTTCAACCGCCTGCACGAATTTTTTCGCAAAACCTTCTCCGTCCATACCCGCTTCAGCCATTTGAGACACCGGACAACTCACTTCCGCTCGAACCAGGCAATCCGGCACGTAGTTGCTTAAAATACTCATGACCACTTCGACCGGGTAGGCCTGCATTGAAGGGTGTTCTGCAGCAAGTATTTCGAGGCTTTTGGCCATTTGTTCCAAGCAGGTGTTGATGAAGTTCGCCCCCATCGCATCCTTGGTTTCGAAGGTGGCGTGCAACTGGTAGTAGTTTTCAATACTTGCGGTCTTGTCTCGCAACTGCAAGTCCAAGATGCCCCCTCCTCGGGAGCGCATTTTTTCGGTGAGTTCGTCGGTGTCGGCCAAAATCTGGGACTTGACCTCTTCAAAAAACTGCTGAACAACACCTTCAGGTGCGGCGCTCATAAAGTGAACCTGTCCAACCTTTTCAGTCTTCAGGACGCTTGCCTTGAATCCGCCTCTTTCGCCCCAGTACTTAGCCGCTTTACTGGCGGCCGCAACTACAGAACTCTCTTCTATAGCCATGGGCACCGCATAAAGCTGCCCATTGATTTCAAAGTTGGGTGCAATAGCAAAAGGCAAGAAGTAATTCGAGAGAGTGTTCTCGATAAATTCTTCGTGCAACTGCTGGGTGGCGGGGTCTGGATGCCAATAGGATTGGAGCAGATCGATGGTCCCTTGTGGGTCCTCGGTATACTCTTGACTAAGCCAAGCCATTTTTTCGGCTTTGCTGAGTTTGGAAAAACCGCTGATTGGTTTTTTCATGCGCTTGGAATAAGAAGTGCAAAGATAAAGATTCACAAGGGGAAGACCCTTTGGCCTTGTTTTTGTGCCTTCCAAAAACGAAAGTTTACTATTCCCTAAATAATTAGTAAACTTGATGTCAGACTAAAACTCAAAAAACCGTATGAAAACTAACTTTTTCGGGTTGGTAATCGCTTTGGTATTCAGCCTTAGCCTTACTGCCCAGCAAAAGGCCATTACCCTCGAAGAAATATGGGGTGGCGCCTTTAGGACCGAAGGCATTAATTCACTTCGTTCCATGAACAACGGGCGTCAATACACTGTCCTCAATTTCGAAAACGGCCAAAGCCAAATCGACAAGTACGAGTACAAGGGCTTGGCCAAAGTGGGAACCATCCTCAGTTCTTCTCAAGAGGGCGTTCCACGTTTCAGCAGCTACACCTTTAGCGCAAACGAAAGTCAAATCCTTCTGGGATCCGAATTTGAACGTAT
>CAZLGZ010000199.1:0-4911 GCA_964558965.1 uncultured Flavobacteriaceae bacterium | reverse complement strand
TGGCCTGAAAATACAGGATGGCCTTTTCGAGGTATTCGGGCTGTTCGCGAAGAGATATGATGTTCATAGAGCAAAAATCGGTTTTTCTGAACAAGGAAACCCTCGCTTAAGAAATGACCGGCCAACTCATCGAAAAGCACTAGGCTTATTGGGTGTACTCCAAAATCCCCTTAGAGCTTAAAAAGCTGCTCAACTCTTTTTTGTCATCAATCCCTACGGTTTGGGCAAAGATTTCTTCGGCTTCTTGCTTGTTTTTGCTTTGCTGACTAATGCGCATAAAACTCAGACGCAGGAAGTGTTGGCTAAAGGATTTTAATCGGATGTTGCCGCCCGTAGCGGGTTTGAACTCCTCTAATAGGGATTCAAAGAAATCGATCTTATTCCGGGTGTTGAGTTCCCATAGATCGGGTTCCTCTACTGAGGTGAATATGTTGAAAAAGGTAGGAAAGGAACTGACTAAGGGCAGTTTATTCAGTAATTCCAACGGAATAATCCTGGTATTGAATCCGGGAATCCTTAGGGACCGGTGTGATCTATTGATTTGATCGCAGGTAACTTCTACAGCTACCGAGGGTTGTAAGTTGAGTGTCGAATAAAACTCTATAAAGAGCGCTAAATGGGGTTCTGACTTCTCAATGTTCTTGAAAATCTCTTCCGTTATAGTCATTGTAGGGGGTTAGTGGAATAACAGAACGCCTATTTTGAAATAAAATTCTTACAAACCGAAAAAAAATTAGCGCAACCAGGGTAAACTCGTCGGATAATTTGAATTTTCGAAGTAGATCAAACAGTCGTACGATTGGGCGAGATTAATGTCCATGGAGGGAGCATTGTCTTCGCGGTAGGATTCGGCAATATCACGTCTTATGGGGATTTCCCGGAAGAGGGGGCTGCTCCTTTTGAGCTTCTTACTGCCCAAGTTCGAGCGTACATCGAAGAGTAAATAAGGAGAGCGATAACTGCTGAAATCCTTGGTCCAGGAAGCCGATCGTAGGGGTTTTAGCTGCCATTTTTTAAATCCACTGGACGAAAAAGCCCCAAATTCTCCCTGGTTGAAGGTGAATCCTATAGCGTAGTAGTTTTTGCCAAAGATCTCATTGAGGTAGTAGCCGAGTATATCGTAATTGAAGATCACGGATTTCTTGACCACGTGGCCGTTGTGTGCCCAGAGGGCGATACGGCTTTCTTCTCCTAAGCGGTTCATGGACCAAAGGACATTCCGGGTCGAGAACTGATCCCGAAATTCGACTTTTAGCCCAAAATCATCGTGCGAAATAAAGGTGGCGTATTGCCGGGTGATTTCTACAATTTGCAAGGCAATCTGGTAAGTAGCATCTCCACCCTTAGTCAGCAGCTCTTCTTCTTTGGCAGCGAGAATGGTTCTCATTTGGTAAAAAAGTTGCCAATACGCCAGTACCTCATTTTGATCGTGGTATTGAAAGGCGACGATGGTTCTTTCTTTTCGCAATTCATTGACCAGGGCCTGTTCCAAAGGTAAATGAGCAGCAATATAATCGGCCATCCACTTCAGGTTGTGGTTCATGGCCGTCATCTCCATACCGAAGACCTGAAAAGGTTTCTTGGCCGTTTTGTTGTGTTCGCGTAAGGCCGCTAACAGGCTTTTGAACTCTTCGGTCCGGTAGGTGAACCAGCCGGAAGAGGATACAAGTTTGTCCAGGTCTCCTTCCCCTTTGGTGACGTACTTATTCCAAAGCAGTGCTTGGCCAAAATCAACCTCCATCACCAAGCCATCGTAACCTTTTTCGATCAGCCGAAGAATAATCTCTTCTTTGAGCTCGTAGCATTCCTTGGTATAGTGACTTACTTCACCCAAACCGACAATACGTATGTCGTCAGATAGGCCTTCAATGTGTTTCGCGAGAACCAGGGATTCGGTTCCGGAAAAAGGTTTGATGAAGGCTTCGGATTCTTTGGTAAACTTTTGAGCGGTAAGGCTTCCGAGACCTAACAAAAAGAAGAGTAGAAATACCGAGAGGTTAATGCGGGATCTGAGGGCCATAAATGGGATCGTAGTATTGCTTCCTGAATGTAAGGATTAAATGTTGTTGTGCTTAATAAAACTCCTGAATGCCTGTATTTAGTATATTTCTGGCATGGAGAAGACGGACTCTTTTATGCGGTATTTGGCGCGTTGTAAAGCCCCGGAAAACAGCCGTCATTTATACACAGGACGCAGCCGCGCTGTTCAAGTCCGAAAACACAACCTCCGGCAATATCTCAATCACTTCGCCAACAGTTCCCCGGAAGTACTGTTGGTAGGAGAAGCTCCCGGGTATCGAGGCTGCGGAACAACCGGAATTCCGTTTACCAGTGAACGTCTATTAGAAGAACACCCCTTTTTTAAGCTGGGTGGCTATCAATTGAATTCAAAAGGAGTGCCTCATTCTGAAAGTTCAGCCACCATTGTCTGGGAAGTGATCTCGTCTCTCCATACACTTCCGCTTTTGTGGAACAGTTATCCTTTTCACCCGCACAAACCCGGTATTGAGCAAAGCAACCGAATGCCCAATGAAGAGGAACTTATCCTTGGCGGAAAGGTGTTGGGGCGATTGATAAGAGATTTTCCTCCGAAGCGTATTATTGCCGTAGGAAAAAAGGCGGAAAAACAGCTAGTTCGTCTGAAGCTGGACTTTACTTCGGTCCGCCACCCTTCCTTTGGAGGGAAGAAAGACTTTCAAGAAGGACTTTTACAAGAGTGTAAAAATATTTAGGGCCAAAAGGGCGGTCCCTAAGGTTAGAATTAACAGGTTAGTCAACCACCCCAGTTTTTGGGAATTCCAGATGCCGTAAACACTGAGTAGCACGGACAAAAAAGAAAAACCGAGGCTACAAAGCATAATCCGGCTTTTACTCTGCAAAAAGGCGGGAAAAAATTCAATAAAAATAGCGACCCGATCTGTTTGGTTTTCGCCTGCCTCAAAGGCTTGAATCCAAAGACCGAAAAACAAAACCGGTATGATGAGGCAGATCACACTGCACCAGGTGGCTTTTTGCCATTTGCTTAGTTGAACGGCCATTCGATGCATTTTAAACGGACATAGTAATGAACATTTCTTTCTTGGTCTGTATAGGTTTTTAAAACAACATAGTACCAATTTCTTTCAGGGATGTTCAGGGTAAAAATATCCCCCTTTTTATGTTTTTTCACCGCATCCTCAAATGATTTTACCATGGTGCCGGAGGCGAACCAGCCCAGATCCCCACCTTTGGAGTTAAAGTCCATAGTGTATTCATTAGCGAGCTCCGCAAAGGAACTCCCTGCCTCATATTTCTTAAGGATAACGGAACGAATAGAATCGATTTGTTTCAGATTCAACTGACTTCCATCGAGGTAAATATAACTCACTCGGTGTTCCGTTCTTTTTTTGGACTCTAGGTGTTTGTAACCTACGGTGTCAAAGGCAGATTCACGAAAGAATGCAGCCTTGTTATCTGAAGAAATACCGAATTGCTCCAGGCTTTCGTCACTGTATTCTGCCACATGAAGTGATAGAAAAGGCATCTCTTTTTCAAGCAGGTTTACGTCTTCCGCAGAATTGAGACCACGCAGGAGAATCTGAGCAACGGCTTTGGATTGACCCTGTATTGACCCAATGAGAAGAAGAAAAAGGAGCAAGGAGAGGTAGTCGTTTCTATTCATAGAGACGAAAGTAAATCTTAAAACTTTGATAAAACAAAAAGTCACCTTCTAATCTATCCGTATTTTCAGAAGGTTAATCATCAACCTAAAAGCAACACAATGAATCTTCGCTTTGCTATCGGCTTGTTCATGGCCGTGGGACTTACCCTGAACATGAGCGCTCAAGACGCGAACTCCATTTACCAAGACCCTGCTATTTCGCCTAACGGAAATGAAATTGCCTTCAGTTACCAAGGCGATATTTGGACGGTTAGTGCACAGGGAGGACGAGCCCAGCGTCTAACCATACACGAAAGTTATGAAGCCCGTCCGCAGTGGAACAAAGAGGGAAGTCACCTTGTTTTTCAAGGGAATCGCCACGGAAACAATGATGTTTTTGTCATCGATAAGAATGGGCAGAATTTGGTCCGAAAGACCTTCCACTCTACAGCGGATTATTCTCCGTCCTGGGCACCGGATGGAAGCATTTACTTCAACAGTCGCCGCCTATGGCAGCAAACCGAGCGCAATGCCGAAATCTTTGTGCTCGATCCCAAAGAGTCTACTCCTCGCAGAGCTCTGGGAGGAATGGGGTACAACCCTACAGTAAATGCTGCCGGAGACATGATCGCCTTTGAGCGTGGATGGTGCCGAGTGGTTCGAGAGGCCTACCGTGGAGCGGCCAACCGCGATATCTGGGTGTGGAATAAGAAAAGTGACACCTACGTACAGGTCACTGATTTTGATGGGCAGGACCATATGCCTGTTTGGGGTCAGGGGAACCGTTTGTACTTCCTTTCGGCGCGAAACGGTAGGTATAACATTTACGCGATGACGATTTCTGGAGGGGCAAGACCTTCTGCTGGCAACGCGGTTGCCCTTACCAATTTTACAGATGAAGGGATTCGCTCTTTTCAGGTGAATGCCAAAGGACAAATCGTCTTTACACGAGGAGACGGTGGAATTTTCTACATGGCATCTGACAATGCCAAGCCAAAATTGGTCAACATTACAACAACTTCTGATTTCCGCTTTTATCCGGAAGAAAAAGAGCGTTTTACCTCTGGAGTGGAAGACTTCGCGGTCTCGCCAAACGAGAAGAATATTGCCTTTACTGTTCATGGCGAAATCTTCGTTACCCGCAACGATAAAGAAAAGAGCCGCACGACTCGTATCACCGATCATCCTTACCGTGATCGCTACGTGCAGTGGTTGAACGACAGTACCTTGTTGTTTGTTTCGGACCGCAGTGGACAGGAAGAGCTTTATGC
>CAZLGZ010000198.1:0-4961 GCA_964558965.1 uncultured Flavobacteriaceae bacterium | reverse complement strand
GTTTTATAAAGCCTCCAATGACCTTGAATACTTTCTTCTTGCTGGTCTGCGAGCAGCAGGAGAGTGCAGATAAGAAAACAGAAAATTCGACTCAATTAACTTGACTTATTTTGATTTATAAACTTTAGAGATCTTGAAGGTAGTTATTCCTCTATTCTTTTTGGCGTTGATAGCGCAATGGAATCCCGTGTGTGCTCAAAGTCTATCAAATGAACAAATAGCGCTGAATTATTCTATTGAAGAGATTTACTCGGTCGAGTTCCCGAAGAAAGACAAACTCTATTTTTCTTTCAACACTAAGGATAGGACCAAATTGTACTACTCCTTGGTGAAGTGTTTTGATGAAGGCGAGCGATTTACGGCCTTTACTTACGAATACAGAACCGTGAAGAAAGGGAGTGTTGAGCTTTTTCATGAATGTTATCACGAGAATCTTATAAAATTTGATCTCTTTTTTCCCCATTAATTGAATTTCAGATTTCTTAAAGAGCTTTGTACATTAGGGAGGATTGAACTTTGATAATTTCTTATGAAGACTATTACTTCTCAATTCATTTTGAGCCTTACCCTGATAGCCATGACCTTTTCTCTTTCGGCTCAAGAAAAATCCACCATCATCTTTCATAAGCCCGAGAACCCAGCGCGGGCTTCAGCCCCTTTTAGCGAAGCGGTACAAGCGGGGAATACCTTTTACCTAGCGGGTCAGATCGGGATAGATCGCGCTGCGGGGCGTATGGCCCCCGGTGGAATCCAAGGCGAAACCGAGCAAGTGATCAAGAATATTGAAGCCGTGCTGAACTACCACGGGATGACCCTGGACAATGTGGTTAAGTGTACCGTTATTCTGAGCGATATCAATGATTTTAAGGCTTTCAATGAAGTCTATGTAAAGTACTTTAAGAAGAAACCGGCCAGAACAACCTATGCTGCAGCTGGCTTGGCGGTAGGTGCGCTAATTGAGATTGATGTAATTGCAGTGAAGATGGATTAGAACCCTACTCCTTAGTGTTAGGAAATGTCATCTTCTTGCAAGTATCACAAGACTTTACTTTAGCTAGATACTGTTCTTGAGTAAGACTTTTTACTTTATCTGACTCTACATTCACCAACGTATAGAAGTGAGTTTTAAAAGAGTGTGAAGAGTTCTTTAAAAGTATTACGGTAGAATCAAAATAAAGCTCTTGGCAGTTAAACTCGATGATTTGTGCAAAAGAGGAGTTTTCATTCTCTCTTTTGACTAGTTCGTAAGATGTCGAACCATTGATTTTACTTTCACAAACCCAGTAATCGGATGCTAGGTGTTCGTAGTTGAACTCCTCATGTTCAAACCAAGCGCAACTACTGGCGAGTATTCCTGTAAGGATAAGCAAGTATATTTTGGAGAGAATCTTCATGGGATCAGGACCAAGATAGAAAATCGAATCTACTAGAAACAACTCCTTATTGGGAGTACTTCGGCCTGTAATAGTTTACAGAAAACTGTATTACAAATGGAGATTGCTATCGACATCAAACTGTTAAATACGGGAGTTATTTCGTAAAATTGGAAACACAAACCATTGACTTACCAAATTTGAATCTGCTTATCCTGGAGGATCACCCTTTTATATGTGAATCCTATCTCTACTTTTTTCGTGAAAAATCACAGTTGAAATTCGATCAAATTGATTGTGTTTCGACTCCGGATGATATGGAAAAGATATTGTCTGATCCTGATCGCGTTCAGCACTATGATTTAGCCTTTTTGGATCTTCAAATCCCCATGAATCAGGAATTGGATATCCGCGACGGTATCGACTTTGGGCGCGCCCTAATGGACATAAAGCACGATCTGAAAACCATCATCATTACTAACGAAACCAGTCATTCCCTTTTACTTAGGGCGTATAAGGAACTCAGCCCCTTTAGTATCATCATCAAGGCCGAAATGAACCTGGAGACTTTAGAAAAGGCTGCCTCTATGGCCTTAGAAGGAGAGAACTTTTGGAGCAACACCTTCAGCGAGATCATAAAGTCTGTTCTCAACGATGATAACGCTTTCAGTCAGGAAGACTACAAACTTCTGGAATTACTGAGTAGCGGTGTGCCTACCAAAGACATTCCGGATTACTTGCCCTGGTCAGTATCCAAGATTGAAAAACGGAAAAAGAAATTGAGAGAAGAACTCAATATAGAGTCCAAAAGCGTCTTAAAGCTGGTGGCCATGGCCCGGAAGAAGGGGTTAATCTCCTAGATTAACTCTGAATTATTTCAACTACATTCAAACATGCATAAGCACGTTTGTCTTTGTGTAGGGATTTTCATTTTATTTTCCTGCAAACCACAAGAACCTATGGTTTGGACCGAATCCCAAACCGGTATGCGATTCATCAAGGTTGACTTTCCGCAAGACGATAAAGTTCTTTGGGTGAGTGAAACGGAGGTCACCCAAAAGCAATGGACGATCATTATGGGATCAGAAGAGTTGCATCCAGAAAAGCCTTCTCCTTTTTTTGGCAAGAATGAGGAGTTGCCCAAAGTGAGTATTTCTTATCTGGATGTTCAGGCTTTTATCGGAATACTCAAGTCTAAATCGAAGCTTGACTTTCGATTGCCCACTGCGCAAGAATTCAGGTATTTGTGTGAGACCGGAAAAACACAAACAATAATAGCTCACTACAAAGGATCTTTGAAAGAGAAAGTCGAGGGACCTTTAGCAGTGGCTAGTCTGGAGCCCGACATTCATGGCTTATACGATATACAAGGCAATGTATACGAATGGACGTCGACAGCGTATTTTGAGACCCATGCGCGTCAAACCAGAGACAGTCTTTATTCAGCCAATGCTAAAACATTAAAAGGAGGAAGCTGGGCTTTTGGTTATTCACACCTGGAGTGTTCACACGAGATCCCTCATAACCCTGAACATTGGGGGTATTCCATTGGTTTTCGGCTGGTATTTCAGGAATAAACCATCCACTCAGTCTAGCTGATCAACCAGTTCCTTAATAGAAACCCCTTCTATCATTACATCTTCCAGCACGGCTTCTCCATCCAGAATACGGACCACAGCAAAGGTGATCTTCGTGCTATCGCGCTGGGCTTCAAAATAAGCTTTTTCTGCAGCCGGCGCCTTGTATTCCTCCATGTAAAAACGATCAAAGGGCAAATTGATTTCGACCTTATTTTCTTCCAGGTAAGACAAATTATAAGCAATATTGGTTTTAAGGAAGTCGGCTTGTTGATCCGGTGCCTCCCGAAGAATTCCTGAAATCACCGCAAAACCATCAGCGTCCTTTTCTAAGAGAGCATAGACAGGCTGACTGGCATACCAATCCGCTGCATTCTTCACTTCAACTTCTGTATCCGGAAAACTGAGGGTGATGTATTTACCTCGAAATGGGTCATTGGGGTCAATAGGTTCGGTTCGGAAGTGGTAAACCTCCCCATGGAGTAGAATATTTTCACGATCCCAAATCATCTTCGAAGGAACCGCCAATTGTACAAGAACCATCAATACAAATCCAATCAGTAACAGACTTTTTTTATTCATGGTTTCTTCTTCTTTTAAGCATGAGGTAATTGGCCACAAAGAATCCAACTCCTACAGAGACAAACAACAATCCTCTTATGACAAAGCTCAGGTCAGTGTCAAAGAATCGACAGATGACCAGGGCCGCAATAATGAGTAAACCGTAATTGAGCATGCCCAGTCGGTCATTGCGTGCTCCCTCTCTTACAGTAAGTAATCCGATGAGTAAGGTGAAGAGATTAATGACCACCACGACAAAAGAATATTTCATTCCTAAAGTGAAGAGGATGATGTAAACCAGAAACACCAAACTCACAGGGCGTGTACTCCCAAGGCCTTGGGTGCGGGTATTCCAAAGAAAAAGACCCAAGGCGATTAGTGAAAGGAGAAATAAGCCAATTAACTCTGGTGCTTGGAGTAAGTTTTCTGCAGAAAATGGAGAGTGTCTCAGGTCTTCCCAAAACCAACTAAAACTCATGATCAGAAGCAGTACAATACTTCCGAATGATCCCAGGATACTGTAGCCGTTATTTCTTGTTGCTTGCTTTTTAAAATAGGGGCTTTGGCCCAAATTGTAAAAGACCCCAAACAAACTGAAGTAAGCGACAAACATAAGCTCCCATCTGCCGAGAGAAAGGGTGCCGAGGGTTATGATAAGCGATAAAGGAAACATCCAATGATGGAAGGTCAAGAAATTGCTTTTCGGCCTGTCTTTGTATAGGAAATAGTAATGGGGCAGGGACAAAAGCAACAAAATCCAATAGAAGTAGGGTTCGCCTGCCTGAAACGTCCAGTATCCCAATTCGCAGGCATAGTAGGTGATCCCTAGTAGATAAAGAAGCGAACTCATGGAGGATCGCATTACGTAGAGCAAGGGAAGGCTCAGCAGCATCCAGCTCAATAGGTAAGAGCTGAGATTCCCAGGAATATTATAGACCTGACTAACTAAGGCTATACTCGCACCAAGAGCAAAAAATAAAAAGGAGGCCGAGCTTTCTCGCCAAGCCAGACTGTCGCTCTTCTTGAAAAGAGCATAGGCGCATAGGAGCTGTCCAATAACTAAAGGTAGAAAGGCAAATACAGTTTTGGCCATCCGGGGTAGTTGATCCCAATTGTGGGCTACAATCAGAATGATGCCTAGCCCGACCAGGATAGCACCTAAGACACCAAAAACGACGAAGAGCCGGTTGGACGGGTTTCCTTTTTTTTGAAGATAATAGTCCTGTATTCGATCGGCGGTGGACTGATCAATAAGTCCCGCTTCAACCAATTCAGGAAGATCTTTTTGAAGACTCATTGGTTTGGATTAGTTAAGGTAAGATAGGTTTTTAACAATTAACAGATATTAACGGGTTTTATAGTTGTTACTACTAATCGTGTAGTTATATTTGAACTCAATCAAAAATCGAATGACATGAAACAACTATTTACACTCGCTCTGGCCTTTGCG
>CAZLGZ010000197.1:0-4963 GCA_964558965.1 uncultured Flavobacteriaceae bacterium | reverse complement strand
AATCCCTAACTTTAAGAACCGACCAATAAATGCATCTGAATGGAAATTCCTTTTGGGTATGGAGACTACAGCTCCAATCTCCTGATTTTCTTTTTTCACGGGCTTCTCTTTACCCTCCTGGTTTTACGCAACGGAATTCTCTACAAGAGCAGAGCCAGTTACCTCTTAGCCTTATTACTTTTCCTCTGTACCCTCTACATCATGCCGTATATGCTGGGGTACGCGGGTTGGTATGGCTGCTGCTGGACGCGAGAAACTCTCTTTTTTGTGCCTTTTATGCAGGTACTCTTGATCGGCCCGGTGGTGTATTTCTACACCAAGAGTCTTCTGAATCGGGATTATAAAATCAGCAAGAAAGAATACTTTCACTTTATTCCTGCAATACTCTATGGCATTTACAGCCTGATTGTCTTTGTGACCGATAAACTAATTCTTGATGAATACTATTTCTATGCCGATGAGCGAGACAAGGATTTGGCGGATTGGTACCAGGCAGCGGGACTGATTTCCATGGGGGTTTATTTGGTTTTAAGCCTGCGTTATTACGCCTCCTACAGAAAATTGATTTACGATCAGCTGAGTTATGCCGATACCATTCTCTTTAAGTGGATCCGCAACTTTTTGATCGCTTTCCTCTTACTGTTATTACTTCGACTGACTCTCTTTATTGTTAATTCGGGCTGGGGGGACTTTGGTAGCCAGTACTGGTACTACAAATACTTCTCCTGGGTCTTTCTGTATATCTCGGTATCGGGTTATGCCAATGCGATCAAGCAAGCCGCTTTGGGTGCCGAAAAATTAAATCCCATCAATGTCTTTGAAGA
Source organism: uncultured Flavobacteriaceae bacterium (assembly GCA_964558965.1). Taxonomy (GTDB): domain Bacteria; phylum Bacteroidota; class Bacteroidia; order Flavobacteriales; family Flavobacteriaceae; genus Aureicoccus. The sequence continues at coordinate 4,139 of CAZLGZ010000197.1, read as the reverse complement.
AGAGACCGTCACCGAAGAAGAGGAAGTGAAGCCCTCAATGGGAGAGACCGAAATCCTGCAATGGAAGTCTTCGCTTGAACATACCATGACGCAGAAAGAGCTGTTCAAAAATCCCCGCTTGACTTTGCGCGATGTGGCCCAAGAGCTCGAAACCACCACCAAGAACATTTCGGCCATCGTGAATTCGGGATACGAGATGAATTTTAACGACTTTGTCAATCACTACCGCATAGAAGCCATCAAAAAGAAACTGGAAGACGGAGAACATCTGCGCACAACTCTGTTGGGAATTGCCTATGATGCGGGCTTTAACAGCAAGGCCACCTTTAACCGGGCATTCAAAAAATACACCACCCTTTCCCCCAAGGAATACCTGACCCAACTGCAAGAAAATTAGGTCTCAAATCAGGATTTGAAGCGCTTAGCGCGCGAATTCACCGGACTTTTGGGTCATTCAAAAACAAGCAGTCATGAAATCATTACAATCACTTCTAATCATTTTCTTGGGCACCATCACCTTTATTTCGGCTCAGGATAAAACCCTAAAAGAACGCATCGATGGTCTTTTGGAAGCCAATATTGAGGAGTCTGATGCCGGTCTTTTTATTGGAGTAGTACAAAACGGCGAAATCATTTACGAAGGCTACCGTGGCCTGGCCAATTTAGAACACCAGGTTCCAGTAGACCCATTTACTCGTTCCAATATCGCATCCACTTCTAAGCAGTTTGTCGCTCTGATGCTCTTAGAGATGAGCATGAGAGGGCAGGTGAGTTTGGAGGAGGATGTTCGCAAGTTCTTACCGTCCATTTACCCCAAAGTCAAGGAAACCATCAAGCTCCGTCACTTACTCAATCACACCAGCGGCATCCGAGATATTTACGACCTCCTCAGTATTCAAAACAAACCCTGGTGGAAGCAAGTGGGCTTTGATGTGGAAGATGCGATGGAATTGGTCGAAAAACAGGAAGAGCTGGCTTTTACCCCAGGTTTCAAATACACCTACAGCAACACGGGTTACCTGCTTCTAACTCAGGTGATCGAAAAGATTAGCGGACAGGACTTTCACGATTATTCCAAGGCTTTCTTCCAGAAAATGGGAATGAACAATACGGAGTTTCTGAAGAACTACATGCTGGTTATACCCAACAAGGCGGTTCCCTATGTTAAGTGGGGGCAGAACAGTCCGTGGAAGGAGTACCCGATGCTGACCAGCCTGTACGGAGATGGTTTCTTGTTCACCACCTTGCCGGACATGCTCACCTTTGAGGCGGCCATTCAAAAGGCCAAGCAGAACAACAACCAGTTGCTTATTCAAAGCCAAGAAGCCATTCCCAACAGTGAGGTGCAAACCTATGGTTACGGCCTTAAGCTCTTTGACCGCTTGAACTACAATGCCAGACACCACGATGGGAGCACGGGAGCCTATCATTCCGAAAGTCTGCGCTTTCCGGAGCAAAACCTGACCGTCTTTGTGATGGGGAATAACGGAAATCAGTGGAGTGGTTCCTTTACGGAGGCCGTGGCCAAAATGATTCTGCCGAAAAAGGAGATGGAGCTCAACTACGATGCCCGTTTATCCACGATTGCAAACTCGGGATCGGCTCCTGTGGTCGGGCAGTACCTTTCTCGAGGCAACTACACCATGCGCATTGAAGAAAAGGACGGTAAATACACCTGGCACAACGCCAATAACCGCCCCTTAGAATTGGTAAAGGAATCCGAAAGTGTCTTGGCCTTTACTGACGGCTCCGGAGAAAAACTGGGTTTCACCGCTGATCAGATGCTCTACTTTTACCCCAATGGCAAGGTGTCAGAATACAACCGCCTCAATATCGCCCAGCCGACCGTGGCAGAGCTTGAAAGCTATACCGGGAAGTACTACAGTTCGGAGTTGGACTTTACTTTTCGCATTGAATACAAAGACGGAAAACTCCTTTACATCGAGGGGGAAGACGATACCGAAGAAATGGACATTGTCAATCGGGAAGAAATCTTGGCTCAAGACTACATCCTGAAAGTGCAAAGAGATGCCTTTGACCGGGTGGTTGGCCTGCGCTTGACTATTAGCCGTGTACAAAACAACCTCTTTGTTAAGAAGACTAAGCTGCAGTACCAGCCCAAAGCACAACTTGCGGATGGTTCCATCCAGGTAACGACCATTGGAGGAGCCAAAAACGATCCTTCCCAGATTTTACTGACCAAAAACAAACCCAACGGAAACGAAATTTGGAATAAGCGCTTTGGAGGAAAGAGCTACGACAAGGCCAGCTCCATCCTAAGTCTGAAAGATGGGTATTTGATCGTCGGATCGACCAGTTCCTTTGGGAATGGAAACTACGATATGTTCGTGATCAAAACGGATTTAAAGGGGAACAAGCTGTGGCAAGAAACCTATGGGGAGTTTGCTAATGAATACGGCTACAGTGCTGAGGAAACCGATCAGGGCTACATCATCAAAGGCACCAAACAGGATTTCGAAACCTACGCCACCAACAACCCCAAGTCGTATAAAGTCAATGTATGGTATGTGACCATAGACAAGCACGGGAAAGAGCTTTCGAATACCTTGCTGGAGGAAATCGATTAAGGAAGATCAGTGGGGAAGGTTAATCCTTTCCCACTTTTTTTTTGAAAAATTCAAAACCTGATATTTATCATTTCAGGCGCATGGAGCCCCGCCTACTTTTGGGTCATAATTAAAGCAGTAATTATGGCAACCCTAACAAACATCAAAAACGATTTTATACAAAACGTAAGCGGATATTCTGCACTTGGAATTATTCTATCGACTTGTCTTGGTAGTATCGCCGTTATGTTGGCCTTGAGTAATTTTAATGGATTATTTTCTATGGCTGTGGTTATGACCACGGTTCTGATCTGTAGTTTTCACAACGCGGCTATACTGACCGTTCAAAAACCGATAGTTATTCTCCGTTTACTTATTGCGAGTACACTAATCAATCTAGGTATTATAATAACCTATATGATTTTAGGCTAGGGAAGGGGTGTCCCTAGTACTTGTGATTGTTTTTTAGAAATGGTTATTTCTCTTCGGAACCTTGAGCTGTTCTTTTGAGAGATAACCATTTTGTTTTTGCCGACTTATCCACCTTTGCCTTGGTATCGGATCCTTTTGGAGCCGTCTTTCACTTAGTGCCTCTGGATCGGTACTAAAGGGCTTTGTGCATAGCGATAAAATCAAAGCGTTCCTTGCCGATGCGGAACTCGTGTTCTCCGATCTTTTCAAATTCATTTTTGAAATAAAACCGTTTGGCTCTTTCATTTTCGCCTAATACAGAGAGCCAAATATCCTTGTAACCCAGATCTTTTGCTTTCTCCAGCAATTGACTTTGAAGGTCCAGACCAATCTTTAAGGAAAGGAAATCCTGCAGCACATAGATCTTTTGCAATTGGCAGATTTTGGTTGATTCGATAAAGTCGGAAGGGGATTCCAATTTTAGTTTGGCGTATCCAACGGGAAGTCGATCGACAAAAGAAATCCAAAACACATTGTTGGCTTTGCTTAAGCTCGATTCAATTTTGGGAACAGAGAAGGTCTTGTCCAGGTAAGATCTCAAGTCCTGAGGGTCCCTGAACAAATGCCCGAAGGTTTCACTGAAGGTCACTCGTCCCAATAGCGAAATAAAAGGGGCGTCTTCGGGTAAAGCGATACGGGTGCTGTGTTTTTGCATGTTTATACAGTTATTTCTATTCGATTGCCTTCCGGATCCAGCACCACGCTTTCGTAGTAGCCGTCCCCTGTTCTGCGGGGATCTCCGGCCACGGTGTAACCCGCAGATCGCATCTGCTCTGTAAGTTCGTCAACTTTGGATTCGCTTTCTACCGAAATCGCAAAATGGATAAGACCGGTATACTCCGTACCCTGGGGGTGCCTGTTTTCTGGGATGTCCGGACGCTGCATGAGTTCTAATCGACTGCCTTCGCTGAAGGAAAGGAAGTAAGAGTGAAAGTTCTTTTTTGGATTGTGGTACATCTCACCCGCCTGAGCTTGAAAGTACTTCTCGTAGAAGCTTTTCATCTTTTCCAAGTCTTTGACCCAAATGGCGAGGTGTTCGATTTTCATTGGTGTTATGGATATCTCGAGTCTATATCAGAATCTAATGGTTTCATTCAGCAC
>CAZLGZ010000196.1:0-4967 GCA_964558965.1 uncultured Flavobacteriaceae bacterium | reverse complement strand
ATAATTGATAAGGCGTCATGGCTACAAAGCTGAAACGTCCCCCGGTCTTTTTTAGTGGATTCTTAGAGGGCCTGACGACCAGTAAATCCAGGCCCAGGACCAAGGCGCGAACAAACATCATCTTACCCGCAATAAAGCTACCTGGTATCCCCAAGAGGGTTCTCCTTCCAGGAAACAACTCAAAAACTTCACCCGTCAGTCGCGCACTGGCTAAAAAATGTTCCTTTTTTACTTTCCAGTTTTTCGGCGCTCCTGTGGACCCGGAAGTCTTGACCCAGATGTCCTCCGATTGATCCAACCAATCCAACAAAAATTCTCCGTACTCGCGTTCAAACGCCTCCCCTTCTTTTGTCAGACTATAGGCTACATCTTCCAGCGCCTCGAGGGCAATCGGTAAACCATTCAGTTTGAATTCAGGGTGTAATCGTTGCCATGGCTGTATAGGTTTATCGGTCATGGTTGGCATCCTATTCGTTTAACGCTATTTCTTCTCTAGACAGGACCCGTCCAAATAATTTATTGGACCAATCCGTCCATTTATATTTTTTGGCGAATAAAAGAATCAACAGTGGGTAAACGATCAAAATAGGAACAAGAATACCAAGACCCAATTCAGGCTCTGCCGTATCGATATACAGAGAATCCGTTTGAAATGCCGTCCAGTCTGCGGTGATCAGTAGTGCCCCAAATAGGTTGTTTGCTGCGTGAAAACCGAGGGCCAGTTCCAAACCATCATCCATCAGGGTAATGATCCCTAAGAAAAAACCGGTGCCTATGTAAAAGACCAGTAAACCGTAACCCAATCTTCCTATTTCGGGATTGGCAATATGCATAAGACCAAAGATGACCGAGGTAGCAATTAGGGGAATTGCTCTGTTTTTTGTTGCTATTCCAAGACCCTGCATGATATAACCCCGAAAAAGGTATTCCTCAAAACTGGTTTGTAAAGGAATTAAAAGGACTGCCACCACAACGAGGATGGCAAATTTTACAGGATCAAAATTCCAAACAAAGTCTTCCGGGCGAGTGAGTATATCGGCAAAAGCCATGGCAGTGGTAAGCCCTCCCCAGAGGAAAAAGGCAAAAAATATACGCTTCCAATCCACTTTCTTACGAGCTGTGGTTAGGGAGCGTATGGTTTGTTGGTGCACGAGTTTGGTCCAACCCCAAACCACAAACAGAAGGGCCGATAAAGGACCAACAACAAGTATAAAAACAACTGTTGTTCCGAACTGGTCAATGAGTTGAGCCATCATGTCTTCGGTTGACGTGGTCATGTTCAGGCTCAGAATGTAATTCACAACCATAAGAGCGATAAAGCCCAGAGGAATAAAGAGGTATTTCCAAAGGCCTATTTGTCCTTTGTATCCTTGTTCTACGTACATAAGTGGTGTTTAATATCGTTATTCCAAGATAGTCCTTTTCGGTAAATAAGCTGACCCTGACGGACTTCTAGAGGGCTTTGCCAGTTATTGGTAAAGAGGCCGCCCGTCCCCAAGCCTTGCGGCATGGGATTATTTTTTAAGTAGGTGTACTGAGCAATCGCATTCAATCCTAAGTTACTCTCTAGGGCACTGGTGATCCACCAGCCAATACCACGTTTCTCTGCCGCAGCAATCCATTCGTCGCTACCCGACCAACCCCCCACTAAAGAAGGTTTTAGGATGATGTATTGAGGCTTAATGGTATCGAGAACCTCTTCCTTGTTTTCACCAGAAAAAAGGCCGATCAGCTCTTCGTCCAAAGCTATATCCAAAGGGCTCCGTTCGCAAAGGCTTTTCATCTCGGACCATTGTTGTGCTTTAATGGGTTGTTCGATAGAATGCAATTCGAGCTTCGCTAATCGTTCCAGCTTTTGCAAGGCATCTTGGGGGCTAAAACCTCCATTGGCATCAACCCGAATCTCCAGTTCCTTCGCACTAAAGCGATCCCGTATTCCGCGGAGCAACAGCCACTCTTTTTCGAAGTCCAAGGCACCAATTTTAAGCTTCAAGCAGTTGAATCCACCGGCGAGCTTTTCTTGAATCTGCTCCTGCATAAAATCAAGCGATCCCATCCAAATCAATCCATTAATTGAAATGGGCGCTTCTTTCTGTGTAAAGTCGGAAGGCAGCAGTTCAAATGGGTTTTGTTGCTTTAAGGAAGCATATGCCTGCTCAAAACCGAACTGGATCGATGGAAAAGAGCGGTTGAAATCAAGCAGGGCCTCTAAACCGTCATTTATCCTTTCACAGCTCTTCCTGAGTTGCGCCTCATAATCAGGAGTATCATCGGCACTCAGTCCACGGAAAAGTCCACACTCTCCAATTCCAAAACTACCCCCTTCTTCGAGGAGAACATACCAGGTTTCTTTCTCGGTCAAAACTCCTCGTGAAGTTCCACCAGCTCTTTTGAATTGCAGAATATGCCTGAAGTATCGCGCTTTTAACACGATGCCAAAATTAAGTATATTCCGAGAATGAATTGGAAAGGAAAAACCGTTTGGATTACCGGGGCAAGTTCCGGAATTGGCAGAGCTCTCGCGACTGAATTTGCCAAAAAAGGCGCTCACCTACTACTCTCTGGGCGTAAAACCGAAGCCTTAGAGGCTGTTAAAGCAGAGTGCTCCAAAGCCTCAGCCGTAGATCTGCTTCCCTTTGATTTGGCCAATTACAAAGATGCTGAACAATGGGTCGCAAAGGCTTTAGACCACTTGGGTCATGTGGATTTACTCATTAATAACGCAGGGATCAGTCAACGTTCTCTGATTGCCGATACCAGTATGGCGGTCGTTGAAAAGTTGATGCAGGTCAATTACTTCGGAACGGTGGCCTTAACCACTGCCCTTCTTCCTCATTGGATTGAACGAAAGGCAGGTAAGGTGGCGACGGTCACAAGTCTTATGGGGCGTTTTGGCTCACCTTATCGATCGGGCTACTGTGGCGCGAAGCACGCTCTTCATGGGTTTTTCGATGTACTGAGAATGGAGCACGAAAAAGACGGCTTACAGGTCACCCTGCTGGCTCCTGGTTTCGTACAAACCGATATTGCGCGGAATGCTCTGGTTGGAAATGGACAAGCACAAAATAGCCAAGACAAGGCTACGGCCAATGGCTTAACCCCTGCACGATGCGCCGCACAAATGCGAAAGGCGGTTGAAAAAAAGAAGTTCGAAGCCTACTTCGGTAAAAAAGAAGTTATGGGTATCTACCTAAAACGATTCTTTCCTCGTTTGCTCCACAAAAGGGTTATGGGAGCTCAGGTGCGCTAGAAATTGAACCAAAAGCGAACGCCGTTCACTTTATTGTCTATATTCAACTTGGATTGCAACTGATTGACTAAGCGGTTGACCAACCGAATTCCCATAGAGGATTTGGTGCGTTCGGCTGTATCATCCGGCAAACCAATGCCATTATCGGTGTACTCAAAATGCCCTTGACCATTGTCCTTTTGGAGGTGGATGTAAATCTGAGCCTCTTCGTCTCCATGAGGAAAAGCATACTTAAACGAATTAGACACCAATTCATTTAGGATTAGCCCAATTGGAATAGCCTGATCAATATCCAATTCTGTACCACGAGCATCAACAGAGATATCGATATTGTGTCCGCCTTTCTTGTACACGGCTTGGATACTGTTGATTAGACTTTCTACATACCCTTGCATTTCAACCACCGAGAGATCTTCGTTCTGGTACAGTTTCTGGTGAATTAAGGCCATTGCCTTCACTCTGCTCTTCCCTTCTTCTAAGGCCTGAATAGCCGACTTATCTCGTGTATTCTTGGTCTGTAAGCTCAACAGGCTCGAAACCATCTGCAGGTTGTTCTTTACGCGGTGGTGAATCTCTTTGAGCAAGGATTCCTTTTCTTTTAAAGAACTTTCGATCACCGTCTTCTGTTCCTCAATTACCTTTTGGTTCTGAATACTCTTCAAGTAAGCATAGACCAGACCTGCAAAGCCTATTAAAATAAAGACCAAGGAAATGATCAAAAGTTTGAGTTGAACCTGCTGAGATTCGTGCTTGATTCGACTCTTTTCAGAATCCACACCCAATTTTCTGTAATCCTGATACAACTGATAGTCCCGCTTCATCTCGGCTTCTCCAAAGAGGGAGACGTACTGCCGATTCATGATCTCTTGCTGGGATTGCAATAGAGAATCACTGATCTTTTGATTCTGGCGGTAGTATCGGTTAGCAGAATTGGGCTGATCTTGCACATCAAAATACCTCGCTAAAAGACGATTGCGCATCATTCTCAGCGAGACCGACCCCTTTCCATAGCGTCTTTCGGATAAATAAGGATAAGCACTGCTTATACGATCAGCATCCATCAAGGCTTTCGCTAAATAGAGGGCATTTTCGGTTTGAAGTTCCCTTTTGACCCGTCGACCGAGCGTACGGAATTCCTTTAGGCTTTTCTCAAGAGATACAATAGCTCTGGATAAATCGCCAACCTGCAAATAAGCCTTTCCTGTATTTCCTTCTATTTGTGCATGAAGAATGGCAATCTCTAATTCTTCACGTGGGGTTGTGTTTTCCGTACTTTGACTGTGAGCTTCCAAGGCCAACTTGGCTTCCTGGAAATCGTCTAAGGCCCCTACCGATCCCTGTAGCCTGCGATAATGCCCCAATTGATTGTAGTAGGCAGCTTTATCCAAAAGATTGCCGCTTTCCATTCTGGGTTTCGCATAGTACACATAGGCATCGCGAGCTTGTTTGTACAGGCCAAGATTTTCGTAGAGATCGTGAAAAATAATCTCTTCCTCAAAGCCTAAAGACTTCTGTTCTTCTCTTATTTCAAGCTGCTTACTGTATAAATGAAGGTATCCGTAATTCTGATCCATCACCCGTAACAGTTCAGCTCGACATGCCGGTAATAATTGGGTATCATCTAAGAGGTCCTGCCCTATTTGAATACTTTTTGCATGCTCGTTCAGATCGGTATAGATCCTTGAGCGTAGGGTGTTGTATATACGTATTGCAGAAG
>CAZLGZ010000195.1:3576-4970 GCA_964558965.1 uncultured Flavobacteriaceae bacterium | reverse complement strand
CATGAAGGCTAAACAGCTGAACAAGGGGATCGATCAATTGATGGACGAAGGGGTTGCGCAGTTGTTTACTCTTGAGCTCAATGGACGTAAGATTATTGGAACGGTCGGTGCGCTCCAGTATGAGGTCATCCAATACCGTTTAGAGCACGAATACGGAGCCAAGTGTACCTACGAGAACTTCCCTGTACACAAGGCGTGTTGGGTAGAAGATACAGGAGAAAACCCAGAAGAATTTGCCGAATTCAAAAGGATCAAACAAAAATTCCTGGCGCGAGATAAGGCTGGGCAACTGGTCTTCTTAGCCGACTCCTCCTTCTCTTTACAAATGACTCAACAGAAGTACCCCTCGGTCAAACTCCACTTCACCTCGGAGTTTGCCTCCCAATAAAACAAAAGCCAATCCTTTCGGATTGGCTTTTTTTATATTCCAGAACAGTGTTTAGGCTTCTCCGGTCGGACCAAAGTTCAAGGGGATGGCAGGTTGCTCATAATCCTTGATTGTTCCGTGGGCTTGCTCAAAACGCTGAACATTGTCTCCTAAAGCTTTCAAAAACTTCTTGGCGTGCTGGGGAGTTAAGACCACCCGGCTTTTCACCTTGGCTTTTGGAGCTCCAGGCATGATGCTCACAAAATCAACAACGAATTCAGAAACCGAGTGGTTGATAATCGCCAAGTTGGAATAAACTCCTTCGGCCATCTTTTCATCCAGCTCAATATTGATTTGCTGTTGCTGCTTGTTGGGCTGATCCGCCATGGGGCTTAGAGTTTAAATTCTTCTTTACGCGCCATGATCTCATCATACTCTTCCTTAGAACCAACGATGATACTTTCGTAATCTCTCATCCCTGTTCCTGCCGGAATCTTATGACCAACAATCACATTCTCCTTCAAGCCTTCCAGACTATCGACCTTACCGCTTACTGCCGCCTCGTTCAGTACCTTCGTGGTTTCCTGGAAGGAAGCCGCAGAGATAAAGGACTTGGTCTGCAGGGAAGCTCGGGTAATACCCTGTAGAATTGGTGTTGCTGTCGCCGCTACTGCGTCTCTGGCTTCTACCAAGTTCTTGTCAGCACGCTTCAACAGAGAGTTTTCATCTCTCAATTCACGTACGCTTACAATCTGTCCTGCTTTCAGGTTCTCTGAATCCCCAGCGTCTGTTACGACTTTCTTACCGAAGATTTCATCGTTCTCTTTGATGAAGTCATCCTTGTGAACCAATTGATTCTCTAGGAAGATAGTATCACCCGCATCTTCGATACGAACTTTTCTCATCATTTGGCGAACAACCACTTCAAAGTGCTTGTCGTTGATCTTCACCCCTTGGAGACGATAAACTTCTTGTACTTCATTTACAAGGTACTGCTGAACAGCAGATGGTCCTTTAATCGCCAAGA
>CAZLGZ010000195.1:0-3566 GCA_964558965.1 uncultured Flavobacteriaceae bacterium | reverse complement strand
GTCCTCTGGTGTAATCGACCCATCAGAAAGCGGCATACCAGCACGAACGTAATCGTTCTCCTGAACCAAAATCTGGTTAGATAGTTTCACCAAGTACTTCTTGATCTCACCCAATTTGGACTCGATAATAATCTCGCGGTTACCCCGCTTGATTTTACCGAAAGAAACCACACCATCAATTTCTGTTACTACAGCTGGATTCGACGGGTTACGCGCTTCGAAGAGCTCGGTAACACGTGGAAGACCCCCTGTAATATCCCCTGCTTTTGCAGACTTTCTTGGGATTTTCACCAAGATCTTACCTTCCTTCACTTTGTCTCCATCATCGACCATGATGTGAGAACCTACAGGGAGGTTGTAAGAACGAAGTGTTTCTCCTTTGTTGTCCTTAATCAAAAGGGTAGGGATTAACTTCTTGTTACGGGATTCAGAAATTACCTTCTCTTGGAAACCGGTTTGTTCATCGATTTCTACCTGGTAAGTAACCCCTTGCTCGATATTCTCGTAGGCAATCTGTCCTGAGAATTCAGAAACAATAACCCCGTTATACGGATCCCACTGACAAATCGCATCTCCTTTCTTGACGCTCGCCCCATTCTTGATGAAAAGTTGAGAACCGTACTGGATGTTATTTGTACTTAGGGTAATTCCTGTTTTCTTGTCAACGATCTTGATTTCAGAAGTACGGGAGATCACGATAGTCGCTGGCTCTCCGTTGCTATCTTCCCCTTTAACAGTGCGCAAATCTTCAATCTCTGCAACACCATCAAACTTAGCTTCAAGACGGTTATCCTCCGAAATGTTACCAGCAATACCCCCTACGTGGAAGGTACGCAAGGTCAGCTGTGTACCTGGCTCACCAATTGACTGAGCAGCAACTACACCAACAGCCTCACCACGCTGAACCATTTTGTTGGAAGCGAGGTTGCGTCCATAACAAGCTGCACAAATTCCTTTTTCAGCCTCACAAGTCAATGGAGAACGAACTTCGATCTTCTCGACAGGAGAAGCGTCAATTCGTTTTACATCCGCCTCTGTGATCGCTTGGTTTGCAGCCAACAATTGCTCGTTCGTCAATGGATCGTATACGTCGTGTAGAGAAACACGTCCTAGGATACGCTCACCAAGAGATTCTACTACTTCTTCGTTCTTCTTCAGGGCTTCCACCTCAATACCACGAAGAGTACCACAATCTTCCGAGTTAATAATCACATCCTGAGAAACGTCAACCAAACGACGAGTCAAGTAACCGGCATCGGCCGTTTTCAAAGCGGTATCCGCAAGACCTTTACGTGCACCGTGCGTTGAGATAAAGTATTCAAGAATCGATAGACCTTCCTTAAAGTTCGAAAGGATCGGGTTCTCAATAATCTCCCCACCACCGGCAGTCGATTTTTTCGGCTTGGCCATCAGACCACGCATACCAGTCAACTGACGAATCTGCTCCTTCGATCCACGAGCTCCAGAATCCAACATCATAAATACCGAGTTGAATCCTTGCTGATCTTCGCGGATTCGCTTCATCGCCAATTCCGTCAACATCGAGTTGGTACTGGTCCAAACATCGATCACCTGATTGTAGCGCTCGTTGTTTGTGATCAGACCCATGTTATAGTTCATCATAATGCCTTCGACTTGTTCGTTGGCATCATCGATCATTTCGATTTTCTCTTTCGGGATAATAATATCTCCTAAGCTGAAGGAAAGACCTCCTTTAAAGGCAAATTCATAACCCATTCCCTTGATTCGATCCAGGAATTCCGCTGTGCGTGGAACATCTGTTACTGAGAGAATATCTCCAATGATGTTACGCAAGGCCTTCTTGGTCAATACAGCATTGATAAACCCAGCTTCTTCTGGCACAACACGATTGAACAAGACACGTCCTACGGTCGTATCAATGATTTGAGGTACAAGTTCTCCATCTTCGTTGAAGTCGATCGCACGAACTTTTATTCCGGCGTTCAATTCAACCTTCTTCTCGTTGAAGGCGATAACCACCTCTTCGGAAGAGTAGAAAGTAAGTCCTTCACCTTTTACAGTGTAATCTTTATCCGAAACACGCTTCTTGGTCATGTAGTAAAGACCCAAGACCATATCCTGAGAAGGTACGGCAATCGGAGAACCGTTTGCTGGGTTCAAGATGTTTTGAGAGGCCAACATCAGGAGCTGAGCTTCCAAAATCGCCTCAGGACCTAGTGGCAAGTGAACCGCCATCTGATCCCCATCGAAATCTGCGTTAAAGGCAGTACAAGCCAATGGGTGTAGACGGATCGCCTTTCCTTCGATCAGTTTAGGCTGGAACGCCTGAATACCCAAACGGTGAAGTGTGGGGGCCCGGTTCAAGAGAACAGGGTGTCCTTTCAGTACGTTTTCCAGAATATCCCAAACGACAGGTTCCTTCTTGTCGATAATTTTCTTCGCCGACTTCACTGTCTTGACAATACCTCTTTCGATCAACTTACGGATCACAAAAGGCTTGTAGAGTTCAGCGGCCATATCTTTTGGCAGACCACATTCGTAAAGCTTCAATTCAGGACCAACGACGATCACTGAACGAGCTGAGTAATCCACACGTTTACCAAGCAAGTTTTGACGGAAACGACCCTGCTTACCTTTTAGGGAATCAGAAAGTGATTTTAGCGGACGATTCGATTCTGTCTTAACAGCAGAAGCTTTTCTGGTGTTATCGAAGAGAGAATCTACCGCCTCCTGCAACATACGTTTCTCATTACGCAAAATCACCTCTGGCGCTTTGATTTCCATCAAACGCTTCAAACGGTTGTTACGGATAATAACACGTCGGTACAGGTCATTCAAATCAGAAGTTGCGAAACGCCCTCCGTCAAGAGGAACCAATGGACGCAATTCTGGTGGAATAACCGGAACGACCTTCATGATCATCCACTCCGGACGGTTTTCTCTATTCTCCTGCGACTCACGCAAGGCTTCTACAACTTGAAGACGCTTAAGAGCCTCTGTCTTTCGTTGCTTAGATGTTTCTGTATTGGCCTTGTGACGCAGGTCATAAGACAACTCGTTTAAATCGATACGAGCCAGAAGTTCGATCAAACATTCAGCACCCATTTTGGCGATGAATTTATTGGGATCAGAATCTTCCAAATACTGGTTCTCCTGAGGTAGAGTTTCCAAAATATTGAGGTACTCTTCTTCGGTCAAGAAATCCATTTTCTTGATCTCCTCCCCTTCAGGTCCCTGAGCAGCACCAGGCTGGATAACCACATACCTTTCGTAGTAAATGATCATATCCAGTTTTTTGGACGGCAAGCCCAGCAAATATCCAATCTTGTTCGGTAGAGAACGGAAGTACCAAATGTGGGCAACAGGCACCACCAAATTGATGTGTCCTACTCGATCTCGACGAACTTTCTTTTCAGTCACTTCGACTCCACAGCGGTCACAGACGATTCCGCGGTAACGGATTCTCTTGTATTTTCCACAGGCACATTCGTAATCCTTAACAGGACCAAAAATGCGTTCGCAGAATAGACCATCTCTTTCCGGCTTGTGCGTACGGTAGTTGATGGTTTCCGGCTTCAACACTT
>CAZLGZ010000194.1:0-4989 GCA_964558965.1 uncultured Flavobacteriaceae bacterium | reverse complement strand
CTTCAACGCAGGGGTGTTTTACAAGCTGCAGTAAGCTTTTAACGGTATTTCTTCAGTAAACGGAGGACCTCTTCCCTGAGGTTCTCCTTATTTTTTTTCTTTTTGATCAGGTGGCCTTCTTCTTCAAAATGAAGTTGGCGCACCTTAGCTCTCTTCTTTCTGGCTTTTTTATAAAAGGCAAGCGCGTTGATCTCGGCTGGGATCTGTCCATCCTGGCCGCCAGAGACCAGTAAGAGGGGCGGCATTTTCTTTTCGATATTCAGATCGGGAGAGGCAGCCTTATAAACCTCTGGAACTTCTTCAGGACTCCCCCCCATTTCTCCAGGCAAACCGGTCATGCGATTGAGTTCTGCCTGCTTAATCCAATCACTAGCCCCATTGATGGCTATGCCTGCTCTAAACCGATTGGAATGGGTTAGGTAATAGTAGACCAGGGTTCCTCCATGACTATGACCTAATAAATAAACCGGAAGGTTCAAGTCCTTCTGGTCTTTCCACTGGTCCAAAAACAGTTCCGTATCGGCCAACTGGGCACGACCATAGTCCTTACCCAATCGCTTATTGGCGTAGCCATTGGTGTTGAGGAACACCAAACGGTAGCCCTCTTTCACCAACGAAAAAGCCAGCTCATTTAAAAAATAAGTCAGTTGGGGATAGCGATCCTTATAACCACCATAAGGTAATATCAACAGCCCTGCCTGACCCTCTCCATAGATGAAGGACTGCTGCTGAAGCCCCCCTTGACCTTCGTACGTATAGATTTCATAGGCGATGGATTCCAAAGGATTTTCACCCTGGAAGGAATACAAACCTTCTCGCTCATCTTGTAGGCGGTAAACTCCTTTGGGTTGCACCCCGTTTTCATAGCTCACATAAAGCTGCCCCTTCCCATCAAAATAGGCTTGCTCTCCTAGGCGCAGTTGTCCTATTTCGCGCAGGGGTTTTCCGCTATGATCGCGCATTTTGTATACTCGGCCACTTGCCCCCTGTTCTGTGCTCAGGATTTCTTCCCCGAAATAACGCAAGAAGAAAACTCCTTCCGGCTCGGGAGAGGCCACTTCCTCCAAAAAATCCTCCAGTTCGGGCAATTCAAATACATAAGCCTTCCCATAGGCGTTTCGGCACAGTAATTTTCCGGAATCTGAAAAGGAGAGCCGGTTAAAGAAGGCCTTGTCATACCAAGTTGATTCTCCCAAGGCCATCCGGCTTTTGGGATGGATAAAATGAATGCGGGATCGGTACTGCTCCTCCTCGTATCGGTACTCGGAATAGGCCAGCATATTGCCGTCTTTAGAAAGGCTTATGTTGGCAATGTCTCCTTTCTGCCTCGCCAACTCTTTCAATTCATTGGCACTAAAATCAAAAGCGTAGAGGGCAAAAACGGAAGGCTGATCCGGTGGACCGGCAGAAAAATACACTACCCCTTGGTTGGAATAGGCAACCTGATCAATACGAAAGTACTTCCCCAGATTCAGGGAGTCGAGACGGGCCTTTACCGTGGTTTTTGAGCCCATCGAATATTGGTAAAGCTGGCCTTCGCTTTCCCAGATCAAATGATTTTGGTCCGGACTCCATTGCAGAAAGCGCTGGTTGAAATTCTCTTTTAAACCCCTTCCCAAAAAGAGGGGTGTTGATTCATTTTTATTTTGCGGCAGCTCATCCAAAAAGAGGCTGTCGCCATTGCGAATAAAAGCCAGGTAGTCCGCCTGTGGAGATAAGCGCAGATGTTCTACGGATTGCGACTGGCAAAAACCGGTTAAAAGGAAGGCAATAAGAAATTGGAAGGCTTTCATTATCAGTGTAGTTCTCTCTCTTTTGTATAACTCTTTAAACAGGCTCAATCGTATGTATGCCCGTAAATTCTGGCATTTTGAAGTTGGGGAAATTGCGTAAGGTTAAACAGTTTATCATCTTCTTAACGATTTCTTAAATAAATTTGAACGATACTTGCATAACAAAAGGAGATAACCCAATGGGGGTAAATTCCCTTTTCACCTGTTAATTTGAAAATAAAAATGGTAGCAGATTTGCTGTCGCGTGCATCCGAGTTCGAAAACAGAAGCTTGAGTCATATGTCTACAAGCGATCGGGTAGCCGCATCAAGAGAAGCCAAAGCACTTATCCTTTCCATCAACGAGGTTTACAAAGAAACCAAAGATGCTGAACTCATGGAAGTCATGAAGCGACTTACAGAGAAAAAAAGGAAAATTGAAAAACGACTTAAAGGAGCTCCGCTTATTTAATCGACCTGTGGGTTCTTTCGCCACACATTATCGAGTTCTTTAACCTCGATCCCCTCAACTACTCCTGAAGGGGACAGATTCTTAATGGTCATTTTTGTGTAAGGACTTCGAGGAAAAACCTGAGAAGTCATCGCTCCCATTCCCTGGTTGATGAACAATTCTGCGGAAGACTGATCCAGATAGAGTTCAACCTCCAAGACTTCTTGTTGTGAAGCCAATGGCATATAGTGCTGTCGATTGCCAAACTCAGGATTAAAATCAGTCACTCCAGACTGGATACGATCCACCAAAACAGAGCCTGTCTTTTGATTGAATTTATAGACCAGCTCATCCCCGGAATCATTTGAAAGAACCAGGTGGAAGTTGTCACTGGTACTGCGTAGGCTAATCTTTGATTGCTGAAGTGCTGTAAACACGGCATCTCGTTCTGAGGAAGAAGGCACTTCCTGCATGGCTACTTCCGTTCCTGTTTCTAAACTTTGAAGCTCAACCAAAGGTTGCTGCCGCAATCGAATGCCCTCTTCGGTCGAAACCAGACTCAAAGTCCTGGGTAAGGTCATCGCACTTCTCCAGACCTCGGTAGGGGTTTGTCTGGCGTATTCCCAATTGCTCATCCAACCGATAAAAATCCGGCGGTTGTTGGGCGTATTGTTGTAGGTAACTCCCGCATAGTTGTCGGTTCCGTAGTCCAGCCAGAGGGTTTCTTTTTGGTCAGAAGTGAACGCCTTTCCATCAAAATCCCCTACAAAATACTGGGTTCCACTGCCCCCATTTGGAGCACCCGGATTGATGCTGATGGTCATCAACCAGCGCTCTTCCTCCGTACCTTCGACGGGAAGCAGAAAAAGATCCGGGCATTCCCATACGCCACCATGGGCTCCTTGGTTCTTACCAAAAGAACTGCTGTAGGTCCAAGCCTTTAAATCTGGTGACAAAAACACTTGAGCGTGATCTCCGGCGACCAACACCATAACCCACTGCTCTGATTGTTCATGCCAGAATACTTTGGGATCCCGAAAGTCCTTGATCCCAGTATTGGGTATCACGGGGTTGCCTTCGTACTTGGTCCAGGTATCTCCGCCATCCAGGCTGTAAGCAATACCCTGGGTTTGAAAATCGGTTCGGCCCTCTTGCTCCCCCTTCATCAAGTGGTAGGTATAGACGGCAACCAGAGGCTGCTTTCCGTCTTGCCCAAAACCGGAGGTGTTGTTTTTGTCGAGCACAGCACTACCCGAAAAAATCAGGCCGTGTTCATCCGGATAGAGCGCAATGGGCTTGTGTTCCCAACGATGCATATCGCTACTCACCGCATGCCCCCAGTGCATAGGACCCCACACAATATCTTCCGGATAGTACTGGTAAAAAAGGTGGTACTTACCCTCGTGAAAGATCAGGCCGTTGGGATCATTCATCCACTTCTCCTCCGGACTAAAGTGGTATTGTGGTCTGTATTTTTCGGTATAGTATGTCGATTCAGAATCCCCTGATTCAGCACTGACGTTTTGGTCTTTCCCCAACTGATCACAGGCACTCAAGACAAAGAGCAGAGCCAAACATATCCCCCCATATCGGTTCATAGAAGCGTGTTAAATTTTAAATACAAGATAAAGATTTAAAAAACGAAGCGACTATTTTTACAGAAGCACCATGAAAAGACTTATGCGTCTATTACTGTTCGGGATTTTAGCCCTCTGTTTAACGCAGTGTGGGTACCCCCAATCCTCTATAGAAAAAACACTCGATCAACTGAACAAAGGGAGCGTCCCTTACATTCAGCCCAAAGAAGTACAACAAGACAGTGCCCTGGTACTATTGGATACCCGTAAAAAAGAAGAATTTGAGGTTAGTGCCTTACCCGGTGCTCACTGGGTGGGGTATCAGCAATTCGATCTAGAAGAGTTTGAAAAGCAGTGGCCTGATAAGAGTACACCCGTTGTGGTGTACTGTTCGGTTGGGGTGCGCTCTGAAGATATAGGAGAGGAACTCATGGAAGCGGGGTATACCCAAGTTCGCAACCTGTATGGAGGTATCTTTTTATGGAAGAACCAAGACCTCCCCGTGGTCGACTCACTTCAACAACAAACCCAACGCGTGCATGCCTTTGATAAGCGTTGGGGCAAACTTTTGACCAAAGGAGAAAAGGTCTATGAATAAGATTCAATCTACTTCCAAAGAACTTCTTCTTGTCTTTACCCGAAACCCTGAGCTAGGTAAATGCAAGACCCGTTTGGCTGCCACCGTCGGAGATCAGGCGGCCCTGGACATCTACACCTTTTTATTGGAGCATACCGTGCACATTACCATGCCCTTGCCTATGGATATTTGGGTGTGCTATTCGGAGGCGATTGCCGAACCTGATCTTTGGGACGCCAACCGTTACCACAAAAAACGACAACAAGGACATGATCTGGGGGTGCGAATGATGCACCTTTTTCAGGAAGGCTTTGACGCGGGCTATAAAAAAATTGGTATTATTGGTTCAGACATGTTTCACCTGGACAGCCAGGATCTGAATACAGCTTTCGGACTTCTGGATAAACACGATTATGTCATCGGACCTGCAGAAGACGGGGGCTACTACTTTTTGGGCATGAATCGTTTCAAAAAGGAGGTCTTCCAAGAAAAGGACTGGGGAACTGACAGTGTTTTACTCGACACCATCAACGATTTAAAAAACGAGGGATACACCCTTTTGCCCACCCGCAACGATGTGGATTATTACGAAGACATCAAAGATATCAAGGCC
>CAZLGZ010000193.1:0-5007 GCA_964558965.1 uncultured Flavobacteriaceae bacterium | reverse complement strand
CATGAATGTGCGAGTAATCACCGAGTACCCTTGGTCCAATTATTTCATCAAGAACATGTTTATTCAGCTTTCCAAAGAGGAGCTGGAGAATTTTGAAGAGGAATGGTTGGTGCTCTGTGCTCCTGGTTTTCAGGCTCCCGATCCCAAAGCGGTCGGTATCCTGGACGGAAACTTTTCTATCCTGAATTTTACCAAGAAAGTAGCCCTTGTCGGAGGCTCCGCTTATACGGGCGAAATGAAAAAGGGAATCTTTTCGGCTCTGAACCTCATCTTGCCAACCGAGAAGAATGTTCTGCCGATGCACTGCTCGGCCAATGTAGGAGAAAAGGGAGATACGGCGATCTTCTTTGGTCTGAGTGGAACCGGTAAAACCACCTTGTCGGCGGATCCGAATCGCCGTTTAATCGGGGATGACGAACATGGCTGGACCGAAGAGAACATCATTTTTAACTTTGAAGGGGGCTGCTATGCCAAGGTTATTGACCTTACCGAAGAGAAAGAACCGGACATCTACCGCGCCATTCGCCCGGGAGCGCTGCTTGAGAACGTCGTTTTTAAAGAAGGGACACGGGAAGTTGACTTTTTTGACAGCAGTATTACCCAGAATACTCGCGTGAGTTACCCGATCGATCACATCGATAATATTCAGGTGCCCTCCTATGCAGAGAATCCCAAGAATATCTTCTTTTTGACTTGTGATGCCTTTGGGGTATTGCCTCCGGTATCCAAGCTGACTCCTGGGCAGGCGGCCTATCATTTTATCTCGGGTTACACCGCTAAAGTCGCAGGAACAGAGGCTGGAATTAACGAGCCAGTACCTTCCTTTTCGGCTTGTTTTGGAGAACCCTTTATGCCGCTTCACCCCGCTAAGTATGCCGAAATGCTGAGTCGTAAAATGACGGAGGCCGGTGTGAATGTCTGGTTGATCAATACCGGCTGGAGTGGAGGCCCTTACGGGGTCGGTTCGCGAATTAAACTGAAGTATACCCGTGCCATGATCACGGCCATTTTGGAAGGACAGTTAGAGGAGGTCGATTACGAAGAGCACCCCATTTTTGGTCTCTTTATGCCCAAATACTGCCCAGGTGTACCATCCGAAATGCTCGATCCCATGAATACCTGGTTGCAAAAAGGATCTTATGTGAGTAAGGCCATTCAGTTGGCCCACTCTTTCCACATTAATTTTGATAAGTTTGCTTCTCAAGCCTCAGAAGAAATCCTCAACGGAGGTCCGTTGATCGATTCTCACCATGGCCTGGAGGATCACCTTTAAAAATGACTAGGAAATGCCTGAAGCCAGCCGGTTTAGTATACCCACTTTAGGAGATGCAACATTTTTATCGCCCTTGGAGCTGTCAAAGGTTCGGGGCGATAATATTTACAACTTTGTTCACGACGAGGACCGTTGGGTTTATGATCTTTCTCTGCAGGAATTTCAGCGCTGCCTGAAGGAGGGAGAAGAACCCCTTTGTCTTGAGAAAGCAGGCCCAAGAGAGCATCTCTATTTTGATCCGAGCACAACCAAGGCCGCTATTGTTACCTGCGGTGGTCTCTGCCCGGGAATCAACAATGTGATTCGGGGTATTGTGATGGCCTTGCACTATTTCTACGGAGTCCGCGAAATTGTAGGGGTGCGTTACGGTTACGAGGGATTGAACCCGGCATTCGGGCACGAATTACTGCCTTTGGAACCCAATACGGTAAAAGATATCCATCAATTTGGCGGGACCTTCTTAGGCTCCTCTCGGGGAGCTCAACCTGTGGACGTGATGGTCGATACCCTCGAAAGAGAGGGCATTAATGTGCTCTTTGGGATTGGCGGGGATGGAACGCTTAAAGGGCTGAACGCGGTTGCAGAGGAGATCAAAAGAAGAAAACTACCCATCAGTATCGCGGGTATTCCCAAGACTATTGATAACGACATCGATTTGATTGATAAATCTTTCGGTTTCGAAACCTCTTTTGATATTGCCAATCCGATTTTACGGGATGCGCATAACGAAGCCAGTGGGGCCTACAATGGCGTGGCCATTATCAAGCTCATGGGACGAGACAGCGGGTTTATCGCCGCTTCTGCGGCCCTGGCTCAGCCGGTGGTGAATTTTGTCTTGATTCCGGAACTGGATTTTAAACTCAGAGGGAAGGATGGTTTTTTGGATCATCTGGAAAGGCGATTACAGCACAAACAACACGCAGTCGTGGTCGTAGCCGAAGGGGCCGGTCAACATCTTTTTGAAGCAGCCGAAAGTACCACAGACGCTTCCGGGAATGTACAGCACAAAGACATTGGGGTGTATTTGAAGGAAGTCATCGGGGAACACTTCAAGAAGGCTCAAATTCCGGTGACGGTGAAGTATATCGATCCGAGTTATATCATTCGGTCAGCCGCGGCAAATTCCGGCGACTCTGTTTTTTGCAGTAGTCTGGCCTATCATGCTGTTCATGGAGCCCTGTCCGGAAAAACCCAGTTCGTTGTTGGGAAAGTCAATAACCGATTCTGTTATTTACCCATCTCAGAAGTCGTTCAGAAAAGACGAAAAATCGATCTCGAAGGAGAGTTTTGGTTTTCTGTTTTACAGAGTACCGGTCAGCCCTTTACTATGGGCTAATCCTTAGCGGAGCGGCCAATCAGCTCGGTGGGCCTTTAGCAAAATAAGACCAAAGGGAATCCACCAGATCAAATCGTTGGTGATCAAAGTGTAGGCGAAATCCCCAGGAACGATATCTTGTAGGTAGTTGAAGACAAAACCCAAGGGTCCAAAAATCTTCCCTAAGAAGCCCACAGCCACGATAGGCCAATGGCGTATCGGGTCGTAAGAGGCCCACCAGTAACCCAGGCCATAAACGCCAATGACCATACCCATTCCCTGCCAGATCATGGGATGAGTCGGAGCTTCCATTCCGACCAGATCAAAGAAAGCATTGGGGAAAAGCACCACCCAGGCTCCCCAGAGGAGGTTGTAAAGGGCAGCGAGTTGCAGGGTTCTTTTCAAGCAGAATTAGTTCAGGTGTCGCAAAATCTTGCTGCTGTCTGGAGCAGTAACCGAATAAAAGACGTCGACCAGACGGCCCTCTGGATCGATCAGGTACTTCTGAAAATTCCATTTCACCTTGGTGTCCATACGCCCGTTTTGCTCCGCCTTGGTCAGCCAGCTGTACACCGGATGTTGCTCCGGCCCTTTGACCTTTACTTTTTCGGATAGCGGAAAGCTTACTCCAAAGTGGCGATCGCAAAAAGCTTGGATTTCTTCGGCGTTACCGGGTTCTTGTCCAGCAAATTGATTGCAAGGCATACCCAGCATGGCAAGCTGTTCGCCATGCTCTTGGTAAACTGCCTCCATGGCCTTGTACTGCTTGGTAAATCCACAGCGGGAAGCCACATTGACAATCAACAAGTACTTGCCTTTGAACTGTTCCATATCCAGGGGTTCACCGCTCAGTCCGGTAACCGGAATCTCATAAAGCGAAACCACGGGATCAGCCAAGGCATTTTCCTTTTTGCTTTGGAGCTTATCCAGGCTGTTTTGAAGGGAATCCATCAATTTCATACCGTCCCGTTTGAATTGTTGATGTACTGGTACAACTCCTTTCTTCTCTCCAGATCATTGAAGACACCACCGTAGTAAGAAGTGACGGTAGCTGAGGTGTCGTCTTTGACTCCGCGGGAAGAAACACAGAGGTGCTTGGCGTCAATGATGACGGCCACATCCTCCGTACCCAAAACTTTTTTGAGTTCTTCCCCGATCTGATTGGTGAGCCTTTCTTGTACTTGAGGGCGTTTGGCGAAATACTGAACCAAACGGTTGAGCTTGGAAAGACCGATCACGCGACCGGAAGAGACGTAAGCCACATGGGCACGTCCTATGATGGGTACAAAGTGGTGTTCACAATTGGAATAGAACGAAATGTCCTTCTCGACCAGCATTTGATTGTACTGGTATTTGTTGTCGAAAAGGGCGATTTTCGGTTTGTTTTCCGGGTTCAATCCGGAATAAATTTCGTCGATATACATCTTAGCCACCCGCTCAGGAGTCCCCTTAAGAGAATCATCCGTCAGGTCAAGGCCCATGGTTTCCATGATGGCCTTGAAGTGTTTGGCGATGATTACTTTCTTTTCAGCATCACTTTTTTCGAAGGCGTCCGCCGTCATAGGGGTGTCCAGTCCGGTAGAAAAATGGTTGTCACCAATTTCTTCTGCACTGAGGCCATTCAGGCCGTTTGTCTCAGACTGACTAGTCTGTTCGACACTTTGCGTTTCGTCGATTAACTCTTTGTGCTCCTCCTTATCGAGCAGGGTATTCCACGACATTTCGTTGGGTTTCATACAAGGTTATCATTAATTCAAGTTCCTCATTCAAATGAGGGCGAATCCGCTCATAAATCACCCGGGCGATGTTTTCTGCTGTCGGGTTGAGCGTTTTAAAGTCATCTACTTCCAGATTCAGATTCTTGTGATCAAAATCGTTTAGAACCTTCTCTTTAATCAGATCCGAGAGTAGTTTGGCATCCATGACGTAGCCAGTATCTTGGTCGCAAAATCCAACCACCCTTACTTCCAGGTCGTAGTTGTGACCGTGGTAGTGCGGGTTGTTGCACTTGCCGAAAACCTGTTTGTTTTTTTCGTCCGACCAATGATCGTTATGCAAACGGTGTGCCGCATTGAAATGCTCTTTGCGAATAATAGCCGTTTTGTGTTTTTCAGTCATGAATCAAATTGTAATTACGAATCTAGCACTTATGTTTAAGAATAAGTGTTAAAGATTAAACAAAATTAGCGTGGAATGCTGAGGGACCAGTTGTAGCGAACCGAGAGGTAGCGGATGCCGACCACCACGGCGATGGCCAAGGGGCTGATGAGAAGAGGAGAAAGTTCCAAACCAAGACCTGCGACATAGACCAAACCTCCCGCCAGACAGGCCGAGGCGTAGATTTGCCTCCTGAAGATCAAGGGAACTTCGTTACAGAGAACATCGCGAATGACTCCACCGAAAACGGCCGATACCACCC
>CAZLGZ010000192.1:0-5105 GCA_964558965.1 uncultured Flavobacteriaceae bacterium | reverse complement strand
GCCGCAGGAACCAATACCACCTAACCGCTGGGCCTCTTGACGGTAACCGATTTGACGCATCTCGATACGAATACCAAAGGCCTTGGCCATATCCTTGATCAGTTGTCGAAAATCAACCCGATCTTCCGCAGTATAATAAAAGGTTGCCTTGGACCCGTCTCCTTGAAATTCAACGTCGCTGATCTTCATTTGAAGGCCCAATGAGATGGCGATCTCACGGGATCTCTTTTTGATCTCCTCTTCGCGATCCCGGCATTTTTCCCAGACCTCAATGTCTCGACTACCAGCCTTACGGTAAATTTTAAAGTGGGTTTGGTCTTCCGGATCGGATTTCTTTTTCTTCATCTGAATGCGGACCAGTTCACCGGTCAGGGTTACCATCCCGATATCATGGCCGGATTTGGCTTGGGTAGCCACGACATCCCCAACCTGTAAAGGCAAATTTTCCGCATTGCGGTAAAACTCCTTACGGCTGTTCTTGAAGCGCACTTCGACCATGTCAAAAGGCTTCTGATCTCCAGGAAGTTTCATGTTGGAAAGCCAGTCGAAGACAGTGAGTTTATTGCAGCCATCAGTGCCACAGGTACCGTTGTTCTTGCACCCTTTTACCTTACCATCTTTACTGCTTGAGCAGCTGCTACACCCCATGCATTCAGTCTATCGATTCATTATACCACCCGTAAAGATAGCATAATTCACCACGGGTCGCCAAGGGCTATTTCTTAAACTTCAGGGCTTCAGAACGACCCTTTTTAAAGATCTTATTGCTGTAGACCTTTCCCTTGCGCAGTGCTTTCTGTTCTTCGTAGGGCAGCGCATGAACCTCTTTGCATTCTTCACTGCAGCAAGCGTCCATTTTGGCCTTGCAGTCGTCGCACTGAATAAACAGCAGGTGACAGGCGTCGTTGGCGCAATTCACATGGGTGTCACAAGGCGCGCCACACTGATGGCATTGGGCGATCACCTCATCCGAAATGCGTTCTGCACGTCTTTCGTCAAAGACAAAATTCTTCCCGATGAATTTATTTTCAAGACCTTGATCCCGCACCTGTCGGGTGTATTCAATGATCCCTCCTTCCAATTGATAAACCTGCTTAAATCCTTTGTGCTTATAGTAAGCACTGGCTTTTTCGCAGCGGATACCCCCGGTGCAGTACATAACCAGTTTTTTGTCTTCTTTGTGTCCCTTCAATTGGTCCTCAATAATGTCCAGGGAATCCCGAAAGGTATCGACATCCGGAGTGATGGCTTTTTGGAAATGTCCGATTTCACTTTCGTAGTGATTGCGCATATCAACCACCACAGAATCCGGGTCCTCAATGAGTTGATTAAACTCTTCGGCCGAGACATGTACTCCTTTTTTAGTAACATCAAAAGAGGCATCGTTCAAGCCGTCCGCTACGATTTTCTCGCGGACCTTGACCTTGAGTTTTAGGAAAGATTTATTGTCTTGCTCTATCGCAATATTCAGGCGAATGCCGTTTAAAAAGCTAATGCTGTCCAGGTGCTCTTTAAAGGCGTCAAATTGGCTTCTCGGAACGGAGAGTTGGGCGTTAATCCCTTCATTTGCGACGTAAATTCTACCGAGAACGTCGAGCTCGTTCCAGGTCAAAAACAAATGGTTCCGAAGAATTTGTGGATTCCCGATGTGGGCGTACTGGTAAAAAGAAATGGTCAGGCGGTCTTCCCCTGATGCTTCAATAAGCACTTCTCTCTCCCGAGCACTTAAGGTGTTGTACAGTTGCATGCTATACTTGATTAGGTGCTAAAAGATTCGATTTAAATGTGGGGCAAAAGTAGTATTTCGGAGGAGTCAAACAAAAAAAACCCGCCAAATGGCGGGCTTACAACCCCTTGATTTTCTTTTTCATAGGTAAAGCTCGTGGGCTGTGTATTCCTTTTACAGTTTATTGAAATGGTCGTTGTTGATTAAAAGAGTCTTGTTAATTAAAAAGGTTGCGTACTGCAATGGAAAAGCAAAAGAAACCCATACTTTTGAAAACTAATATTTCGAGATATGAGCACGGAGAATGAAGCCAAATTAAAAGCCTTAAAACTAACCCTGGACAAGCTGGATAAGACCTACGGGAAAGGGGCAGTGATGAAGTTAGGCGATACGGTTGTTGAAGAGGTAGACGTGATTCCATCTGGATCTTTAGGGCTGGACACAGCGCTGGGTGTAGGCGGGTATCCCAAAGGAAGAGTAATCGAAATATACGGACCGGAATCCTCGGGTAAAACAACCTTGACGCTGCACGCCATTGCGGAAGCGCAAAAACAAGGGGGTATCGCTGCATTTATTGATGCGGAGCACGCTTTTGATCGTTTTTATGCCGAAAAGCTGGGGGTCGATATTGACAACCTGATCATTTCACAACCCGATCACGGAGAACAAGCCCTGGAAATCGCAGATAACCTGATTCGCTCAGGTGCAATTGACTTGGTGGTTATTGATTCTGTGGCGGCTTTAACACCAAAAAGTGAAATTGAAGGCGAGATGGGAGACTCCAAAGTAGGTCTACACGCCCGCTTGATGTCTCAGGCTTTGAGAAAGCTTACCGGTACGATTAGCAAAACGCATTGTACTGTGATTTTCATCAACCAATTGCGCGAAAAAATTGGGGTTATGTTTGGGAATCCGGAGACCACTACGGGAGGTAACGCCTTAAAGTTCTATTCTTCTGTTCGTCTGGACATTCGCCGTTCTACACAGATTAAAGACACAGATGGTACCGTTCAAGGAAACAAGACCCGTGTAAAGGTGGTCAAGAACAAAGTAGCCCCTCCATTCAAAACGGCCGAGTTCGATATCATGTACGGTGAAGGTGTATCCAAAGTGGGTGAAATTTTGGATTTGGGTGTCGCCTATGAGATTGTCAAGAAGAGTGGATCCTGGTTCAGCTATGGAGACACGAAACTCGGACAAGGTAGAGACGCGGTCAAAACCATTCTTTTGGATAACCCTGAACTCTCTGAGGAGATTGAATCTAAAATTCGAGAAGCCATTCAAACGGTAAAAAGCTAAAATCCGTCCATAAACGGCTGAATATCGGTAAAGAACGCAACCCATTGCGTTCTTTTTCATCTATATTAGTGCTTTAAAGGAATTCTATGAAAAGGATGATCCATCTTCGGTGGATAGTCGTCTTTCTTTTGGGATTGAGCTTTTATGGATGCGAAATTGAGTCAGGGGAAACCTTTCATTTCACGCCACTCGCGATAACAGTAGCCGATCTCCCGGAAGAATTTGTCATTAACCAGGTGTACGATATACCGGTAACCTTGGTTATCCCTGACGGCTGTACCTCGTTTGAAGGCTTTACTTCCAGCATTGGAATTAACAACACCCGGACAGTGGAGGCCATTGGTATCGTTCAAACAGTCGATGCCTGTACCCAAGCTATTCGGACGGTTGAACACTCTTTTCAACTCCCCATCGAATTCATCGACACTTATAATTTTCGATTTTACAGTGGGCAATCAGAATCTGGCGAAGCAACGTATTTAGAGTATTCTATACCTGTCGTCAGTGAAAGTAGCACACCTTAAAATACTAACGACCACCGGCTTGCATCTGGAAGAACTCATATCCCAGTGTCAAAAGGGGCAGCGTGCTGCCCAAGAAGCCCTGTACAAAGAATATTCGCCGGTATTGTTTGGGCTTTGTCTTAAGTATTCGCCCAACCGCTCAGAAGCGGAAGACAATTTGCACGACAGTTTTATGACCATCTTCGAAAAGATAGACCAATATGGTTTTAAAGGGTCTTTTGAAGGTTGGCTCAAACGCATCACCGTAAATACCGTATTACAGAAATACCGCAAGTCCAATCACCTGAAGGTGGTTCACGATAATATTCCGGAAGAAGAGGACTGGAGTAGAGAACCGGAGCAAATTTCCCTCTCCCAGCTCTTGTCCTATATTCAGGAATTGCCGCACAAATACAGATTGACCTTTAGCCTGTATGTGCTCGACGGCTATTCGCATAAAGAAATTAGCGAACTGCTGGGAACATCTACCGGGACCTCCAAATCAAATTTGGCCCGGGCACGGATGATATTGAAAGAGAAAATTGAAAAGAATAATATAAACATCGCTTAAAGAATCACTTATGGAAGACAAGGATTTGGACAAGCTGTTTCAAGACAAATTCGAGGGTATAGAAGCCCCACCCGATCCCCAGGTTTGGGACCGGATCGCTTCTTCCTTGGACGAGAAAAAGAAAAAGAAACGCGTCGTACCGTTTTGGTGGCTCTCTGCCGGAGCTGCCGCTGTTTTGCTGCTCAGTCTTTGGTTGGGTGGCGTCTTTAGTTCAGAGCCACAAGGCCCTGCACTGCCCGAAATTGTCAATGAAGACCTGAAAGAGGATCCTACACCAGAAGATCAACGTTCCATCACACAAGAACAAGAAATTCAAGAAACTACTCCCCTTGCAGAGGAGCAAAAGCAAGAAGATCTTCCGGTGAATTCTGGACCAAAAACGCGTTTTGATCTGCCAACTTCCGGGCAACAAATTCAAAACAAAAGACAGGGTTTAGCTCAGCAGAATTCCGTTTCTCCAAAGAAATCGGTCAAGACTGACAAAGAACGTATCGAACAAGTGCTTCAAGAAAAGAACAGCCAAGTCACCAGTACTGAGCAATCGACAGGCGAAAAAGACACCGAGAAAAATGCGGTAAATTCAGGAAAAACCTCCGATCAGTCTGATCGCACAAGCACCGCTGTTGTTGCCGAAAACACCGCGATAACTCCGACAGAAGAAAATCCGAAAAAGGATCTTTTTGAGGTGATTAAAGAACAAGAAGCCGTGGCTGAATTGGAGGAAGGCTCCTCTAAAAAGTGGAGTTTGAATGCCGCAGTGGCTCCCGTTTACTACAATACACTCGGGGAAGGCTCTCCGATACACAGCAACTTTGCCACCAATAGCAAATCAGGCGAAGTCAACATGAGTTACGGTGTAAATTTGGCCTATTCGGTAAATAAAAAACTCATGATCAGGTCTGGAGTTCACCGGGTTGATTTGGGATACACCACCAATGATATTGCCTTCTCTTCATCCTTGAGCAGTTCGACCAGTGATATGATCGAAAATATCGACTATGGTGAT
>CAZLGZ010000191.1:0-5131 GCA_964558965.1 uncultured Flavobacteriaceae bacterium | reverse complement strand
TTTCTTATTCATTCAGATAGTTCCCCCCGAAACCTAAAATCCTAATGACAACTGTTCCTTCGCGGACGCCCGCTTTCTAATTTTTGCGATTGGTTTATACTCAAACCAGCGGGTGAATTCATTATTCAGTTTTACGAATTTATCGGTCAAGCTTGTGGAATTCGGAATCTATGTATATCTGGACAGAAAATCTTTACAATTGGAGTTCGGAAGTGCTGATTTCCTTCAAACTGTCCAAAAACAGAGGCTTTCGGACGAATTATACCAATTAATCTTCCCTCAATACAAGGAAGTTTTCGCATTGATCTAAATCGACTACATTTATTTTAAACTTGAATTTAGATGGCCCTGCGTGCAATTTTAGTAGACGATGAACCCAATGCTCTTGAGAGTTTGACTTGGGAATTGGAACAATTTCCCGATCAAATACAGGTGATGCAGACTTTTACGGAAGCGGATCGCGCCCTTGAATTCATGAGAACCCAACAGCCCGATTGCCTCTTTTTGGATATTGAAATGCCCCGTATGGATGGCTTTACCTTTATTCGGGAACTGGGTGAGCGCTCTTTTCCGGTGGTCATCACTACGGCCTACAACCAGTATGCTCTCCAGGCGTTGAAGAGTGAGGCTATAGATTATCTGCTTAAGCCAATAGACGGTGATGACCTAAAGGACACCCTGGACAAGCTCACTCGCTTTCATAAAAAGAACAAGATTTCGGAACAGCTGGAGGAGTTACTTTTGGAGGTCAACCGTAGTGCTTTGGGGCAGAAGGTTACTATTCAAACCGATGGCCGTCTCTTATTTTTAGAGGCTGATCAGATCCATTATGCCGAATCAGATGGGAACTATACGACCTTGTTCTTGGCAGACAATCAAAAAATAGTCCTGTCAAAAAAGCTCAAGGAAGTCAATCAGATGCTTCCGGAACGAAGCTTCTTTAGAGTACACAACTCTTATGTGGTCAATTTGGGCCAGATCAAGGAATACCTCAAATCAGACGGATATGTTATCTTAAAGAGCAGGAAGAAGATTCCCGTATCTCGCCAGAAGAAATCCGACTTCCTCGATTTAATCTAATCCTTGTATGCGTCAAAACTTTATCCTTATACTTTTTCTTGGCTTTTGTGCTGTGCTTTATTCGCAGGGTACCCAGGAAATTAGTGATGAAGAGTACGCAAAACTGGTATACAATTTATGTGTTGAAAAACCTAAAAAGCAAATCGAGATTGATAAGATTATGCATCCTTACCAATCCGACTTGCCACGAATGGATATTCTTTTGCAAGAAGCCTCCAAGAAGAACTACGAACCGGGCTTAATTTATGCGCGAACAGCCATTGGGCTTCAATTCAAGAACCTGGGCCTTAATCAGATGGCGGAGACTTACTTTATGGGGGCCATGAAGGCCTTCGATTCGGTCTCTGATCCGCTGACCTGGAACAGAATAAAGCTCCACTGCGCTGAAATCAACAGCCGATTGAGTTCTAGTGTTCGACAGGAAGTTTTTAGTGAGTTGGCGGCGGTATTTGATGTAAAAAAAGAGGAAGAAAAGTACCTCTGGGCAGAGGCCACTCTAGCGGAGGGGTACAGCCTTTTGGAATTAAACCGCAGCGCAGAAGCCCTGCTCAAGCTCAAGGCCATTCAAAGGGAGATGGAGAACCTGGATCAGTTCAAGGAAAAGATGGACATGTTGGAGCTGCGCATTTATACCAAGCAGAAGCGTTACCAGGACGCTTCTTATAAGGCCTATGACATGCTGCGGTTAGAACAGCTCAGCCTAAAATCTCGTCTGGAGGTCTATGGAGTTCTTATAGATATCGAGAGATACCAGGGAACAGTTGATTTAACGGAGAGCTATACGGCCAAATACGATAGCCTTCAAGTGGTGCTGGCGGACTCCAGTATGGGTGTTTTGAGTGAAACGGTTAACGACTATTCGTATACCATGATGAAAATTCAGGTAGATGATTTACAAGCCAAAAGAAACAGAACCTTGGTCATTGGAGGGATTTTAATCATGGGTCTTTTGGCCATGGTCCTTCTCAATATCTACAGGCAGTATCTTTCGGACAACGAAAAGCGGGTTTTGAGTCTGGAGCAGAGTATGTTGAGGAGTCAGATGAATCCCCATTTCATTTTTAATTCCCTGAATTCTATCAAGCAATTCATCATTGTTAACGAGAAGGAAAAGGCGGTACGCTACCTCAATAAATTCGCTAAATTGATGCGAAAGATCCTCGATGGATCCAGTCGAAGAGAAACGAGTTTAGCGGAAGAAATAGAAACCATAGATCTCTATCTCAAGATTGAAAACATGCGTTTTTCGAATGATATAGATGTCAATATACAGGTCGATCCCAACCTGAATACGGAGTTGATTAAGGTCCCTTCGCTGTTGATGCAGCCTTTCCTAGAAAATGCCATCTGGCACGGGCTTTCGGATAAGGATGGCGAAAAGAAGATTTGGATTCATATAGAGAAGGAATCTGATGTGCGGATGCGTATCAGCATCACCGATAATGGGATAGGCCGAGAGAGAGCGGAGCAAAAGAAGGTTAAACGTACCCACAAGCGCAATTCCGTTGGATTGACCAATACGCGGGAGCGCCTGCATCATTTTGCCCGGAATTACGAAAAGGACTTCGATTTGGAATTTATTGATTTGAAAACGGAATCAGGGGAGTCTTCCGGAACTCAAGTCGTTCTTAGGATCCCTTTAGCTTAAAAGCTTCAGCGGCTTCTTCCAGCTCTGCGTACCACTGTTCTCCAAACCGACGAATCAGTGCTTTTTTGACAAATTTATAGATAGGCATTTGGAGCTCATCACCGAGTTGACAAGCCGGATCGCAGATATCCCAGCGATGATAATTGACGGCCGCAAAACTGGAGTATTGGGTTACCCGGACCGGGTATAAATGACAAGAAACAGGTTTAAGCCAATCAATAGCACCTGCCTGATGGGCTTTTTCGATTCCGCATAGTGCAGTTCCCTTTTCGTCGAATATGGTGTAGGCACATTCCTCTCCATTGACTAGAGGTGTTTCCCAGTCTCCATCAACGCCTTTAACATAAGGCCCTTGCTCATCCAAAGCCTCCAAACCCTTTTCGTTCAGAAAAGGGCGTACAGCTTCCGCAATCTCCTCCAGCTTTTTGGTTTCTTCCTCTTCCAGAGGGGCTCCATAGGCTCCTTGCACGCAACAGGCACCTTTGCATCGACTGAGATCACAAACAAAGGCCTGGTCAATGAGGTCTTCCGAAACCAGGGTTTTATCGATTTGAATCACCTTTTTCGTTTTGGCAAAAATAGCGAAGCTTTACAGAGCTCAGAAAGAATCCCTAATTTCAAGTCCTAAACTAATTTTTATGCACTCTTTACTGAAGCGCTCTATTGTACTATTGCTGTTTATGCAAGTGAGTTTGGTATGCTGTCAATCGGCAGAGGCAGAAGCTCAGATTGTCAACAAGGAAAAGGTCTCCTCCTTACTTCAACAAGTGGAAGAGGGGAGTGTTCAATTATTGGATGTGCGCACGCCGGAAGAGTTTAATCGGGGCGCGATTCCAGGAGCCCTGAATTTGGATATTCGCTCAGAGGATTTTACGGAACAGTTGGAGGACCTGGACAAAGACAAGCCGGTCATTCTTTATTGTCAATCGGGTTTTAGATCGAATAAGGCAGCAGGCATACTTCTGTCTTTAGGCTTTACACAGGTCTTGGATTATAAAGGCGGTTACAGTGACTGGTCCCGTTAAGTTTTTTTTCTTCTAAATCCATGGCGAAGTTGCCCCCAAAAACCTTGGGGCATTTGGTCATCTCCTGGAAAGCCCAAGGCTACTTTTCCGCTGGTTTCCGGAATGTGGTGGGTGCCGAAAAGATAGTCCCATAGACTTAGGCTGATGCCAAAATTGACTCCAAAACGACCTTTGGGTAGCTCGTAGGCATGGTGGTACAAATGCATGACCGGGTTGTTCAATACATAGCGCAACGGGCCCCAATCCAATTTGATGTTGGCGTGGTTGAGGTGACCAATGGTGATCGCCGCAAAGTGAACGATATAGGCTTGCTCGGGTTCAAATCCTCCCAGAAGCATTACTCCAAGAGTTTTTAAGGGTTTGTAGAGAACATTTTCCATCCAGTGGTAGCGCAAATGAGCGGCAAATCCCATTTCTTTTACGCTGTGATGGACCTGATGAAAACGCCATAAAAATTCAATTCGATGTAGAAGTACATGGGTAAGCCATTGCACAAAATCGAGGAGTACAAAGAAGACGAGGAGTTGCACGACAGGGGGCCATTCTTTCAAGGGCAGGAGCGCCAAGGAAGTCGAACGGATTCCCATTTCTGAAAAGAAGTATCCGAGGAGCTTGTAAAAGCCACTGATGGCAATGGAGAACAGAAAGAAATTGAAAAACATATAAAATCCATCTAAAAAGAAATCTTTTCGAAGAACTTTCTGTTCCTTTCTCCAGGGAAATAGAATTTCTGCAGCCCAAACCAGTAATGAAATCAGGATAAGACCATAGAAGTAATTCTGGTACCAGGGTACCTGGCCGAGAATTGACTTCCAGGTATAGGAAGCCTGGTTTTCGACACTTCCCCAAAACAGTTCTGCAAGTTGTTGAATTTCCATAGCGTTTGTAGCAAAGATAAAGTTCAGCATTCTTTTTTTTGGTTTGTGTAATTTAGGTTACATTCCACTCCCTTAACACGTTGTAGTTTGGATTTATGAATTCAGAACGCCTTTATAAGATGTTTAAAATCTTTTTGGTCTGCATTGGCTGTTTGGCCCTTGTTGCCTCTGCTGTTCTGATCTTACAGCATTTTGAAATTCTAAATAATCCGATATGAAAAAGAACATGGGCAATTTGGACCGCGCCATTCGACTTTTAATGGTGGTCGTTATCGCTATTTTAGCCTACACTGACGTTATTAGTGGCACTTGGTTATATATTTTATTGGGCTTGGCTGGGGTGTATATTCTAACCAGTCTCTTCGCGATCTGCCCCCTTTATTCCTTAGTAGGCGTAAGCACCTGTAAGGTGAAGCAATAGGCGTATTTTTGGAAACTTCATTCAGCCCCGTAGTTCAATGGATAGAATAGAAGTTTCCTAAACTTTAGATGCAAGTTCG
>CAZLGZ010000190.1:617-5137 GCA_964558965.1 uncultured Flavobacteriaceae bacterium | reverse complement strand
ACAGCCCAACCAGGCTTCTGGAGTTACCGGTGGTCGCCCTGCTCTGATCAGTACCATGGCCAAGGCCGGTATTGCCGTCGGAGTTGATGGCTTATTTATGGAAACACACTTTGATCCGGCAAACGCGAAAAGCGATGGCGCGAATATGCTGCCGTTGGATTTGATGGAAGACCTGTTGACCCAACTTGTCCGACTGAGAGAAGTGGTGCAGAATTCCTAATCCATCTAGATTTACTTCTTGTAAAAACCCAAATGCGATTTGGATACCGCTTCTTGAAGCAGGTCTTCCAACACCAGTGGGTCAATCGCCTCCAAAGAGCTAAAACGCAGGGACCGCATCACTTTGCGGCCATCGGAATGCAAGTGCTCCGGGTGTAAAGTGAGGTGAGCTGCATGCCAAAAACCGAGCTCTACATAGGTCTTTTTACGGGGCACATTCAAATAACAGAACGGTCTGTCTTTGTACTCGAAGAACGGTATCTTATACTTGAATTTCAGCTGGATAGAGGGTATTTGACGTTCGATAAACTGCTGAAGGAAGAGGAGGATTTCTCTATAGGGTTCTCTTTGCTTGAGAATGTAGTCTTCGGCCGGGTTCACTCTTAAATTTTTCAAAAGATAGTACTTCAATTAGAAAAATGGATTACATTTACTTTGTATTTCAAAGTACTTTTAAATGGAATCTAAGAATTACCTGGATGATCTTTCCGAAATCAAGGACCTCATGTCTCGCTCCTCTCGATTTCTATCACTAAGTGGCTTATCGGGCATACTCGCTGGACTTTATGCTTTAATCGGAGCAAGCATTGCTTATTTCTATCTGCTCCCGGTACGGGGCGAAACACTAAAGACACATAGCAATTCCTTTACCCTGCTGGTGGTCTTATTATTGGGGATTGCCTTTTTAAGTATCGTCACAGCTATTGGCCTATCATATCGCAAAGCGAAAAAGAATGGAGAAAACATATGGGATGCCACGACTACCCGACTACTGATCAACTTTGCTGTGCCCTTACTTACGGGTGGAATCTACATTCTCATTAAGATTCAAAGCGATCACTTTGGTCTGACCGGGGCCCTTATGCTAATCTTTTATGGACTGGCTTTGGTCAACGCGTCCAAATACACCCTGGGGCAGGTCCGCTACCTGGGTTATATCGAAATTGTACTTGGGCTTTTCTGTGCCGCCTTTCCGGGCCATGGTTTCTGGTTTTGGACCCTTGGATTTGGGGTGATGCACATTCTGTACGGAGGACTCATGTACCAAAAAGAACGTCAGGGCTAAGCATGGGATTGATCGATAACATCAATAAACTCTTTGACCACCGAATCCGGTTGGGTATCATGTCTATTCTCATGGTCAATGAGGAAGTTGATTTTACCCGACTCAAGGAACTCCTTGGGTTGACCGACGGAAACCTGGCCAGCCACTTAAAGACTTTAGAAAAAGCAGAATACCTCAGTATAGAAAAACGCTTTGTGGGGCGCAAACCCAATACCCGTTACAAGGCGACCAAAGCGGGAAGAACAGCCTTTCAAAAACACCTGGAGGCCCTAGAATACCTAATCAAACAAGCCGAAAACCCAAACGATAATCCTAATTCTAAATAGACACCTATGAGTACACAAAATCGAATTGGCAATTGGCTAAGAAACTCCATCTCGCTCCGCATGCTGGTGGTCGGCTTTATCCTCCTCGTACTTTTAATTCCCTTGGCCTTTGTCAAGGACCTGATTAAAGAACGAGGGCAACGGCAACAGGAAGTGATTGACGAAATCAATGGAAAATGGGGTAAGTCGGTCACCCTTTACGGACCCATTATCAAAATCCCGTACCGCACCTTTGAGCAAGAAAAGGTGCTCAATCCCGATACCAAGGCCTACATCACGACTGAAAAGGAGGTCTTTCACACGGCTTACTTCTTACCCGAGAACCTGGATATCCAATCCAAGGTTGATACCGAAGTATTGAACTACGGGATCTACGAGTCTGTGGTCTACTCCACTCAGCTCCGTTTGAGTGGCAACTTCGAGGGCTTTGATTTTAGCGCTATTGAGGTACCCGACAAGGACATCCTCTGGTCCAAAGCGACCTTACTCCTGCGCACTTCTAACCTCAAAGGGATCCGCACCGAAGTTGAATTTGCTCTGGATTCGGCCCGTTATGCCTTAAAACCCAAATTCAACAACCAACGCATCAGCACCTTAGAAAGTGGTTTCATTAAATCCATGACCGAATTCAAAGACAAAAAACTGCCTTTTGAATTGCAAATGGAGATGAACGGGAGTGAGAGCCTGAGATTTGTTCCGATCGGAAAAGTCACCACGACAGCGATGAAATCTGATTGGCCTTCGCCGAGCTTTAGCGGAGAGTTCTTACCCGAAGACGACAGCAAGACGATAGGTCCGGATGGCTTTAAGGCTCAATGGAAAATCTTGGAAATCAATCGGCAGTTTGGTCAGTCCTTTTTTTACAACCTGCCTGAACTAAGTGAGTTCGCTTTTGGAACAGACCTGATTGTCCCCATTGACGACTACCAAAAAACAGAGCGAAGCAGTAAGTACGGATTTATGATTATCGGGCTAACCCTGCTGGTCTTTCTTCTGATTCAGCTCATCAGTAAAATCAGCATTCACCCCTTCCAATACTTGATGATCGGTTTGGCTTTGGTTATGTTCTATACCCTGCTGATATCCATCACAGAACACCAGAATTTCTTACGGGCTTATTTGATTTCGGGCTCGGCCGTTATAGGGCTGATCTCCCTTTACTCGGCAAGTATATTGAGAAGTTTTAAGTTCTCGCTGCTGATCTTCAGTTCGATGACGGCACTCTACTCCTTCATCTTTGTGATTATACAACTCGAAAACTATGCCCTCTTAGTCGGTAGTGTGGGACTGTTCGTGATCCTAGCGATCATCATGTTCGCCACGAGAAGAATTGATTGGGAACCACAAGAGTGAATGTTTGGGCAATTCAGGCACTCTTGATGGAAAAGGTCGTCCTTGCTGCTGGGCGGCCTTTTTTCTTTATTGCGCTAAAGGAGTTCCTTCCGGAAATATCTTAAAACAGAGGTTGAAATAAGACTGATACATCTCGAGATGAAAACGAGCCTTCTGAAGATAAAGCTGCCCCCACTCTCCTCTTTTCTCTTGGGCTTGATGCAGCATATTCTGTTTGTAAAGTCTGTAGTGTTTGTCGGCTTGTTCCAGGGTAAATAAAAATCGGGTATTGTTCAGTACCATACGCGTTAATAGTTTGTTTGTTTGTTAGACCCCTTTCCCCCATGGAGGTCACTTTATGTACGTCTCTTCCACCTAAACGGATTTGGAAGAGGTGTTAAAATTTGAACGAAAAAAAACCGAGAATTTTATACGCGAATAGAAAAAATAGGTGCCGTTGATCGAAAAGTTCAACAGAATCAATACAATAGCAAAATGAATCGGGTGAAACCTAGCAATAAAGTGAAGTTTTTTTCCTACAACTATGCGATGTGCAGGTGCTGCTGAGATCCGTTGATCTCTGCGTCAAAATCTTGAGCCAAGCGCATGCGGAATCGTTCCGGAGTGGACCGCCCAATGCGTACCCACTGGGTATTTACATCGACATCAAAATAAAATGAGGAGAAGTCATCCCCGAAATCCTGTTCGAATTTACGGAGCAAATAGCGGGTAATTCTAGGCCTGAGCTCGTATTCGAGCTCAATAGCCAGCCGGCTAAAGCTTTGGTCTTTTGGTAGGTTGGTTAGCCAATTAAAGTGCATCTTGTTTAACCAATTAAGGGAAGACAATATACAAAGAATGCTCGCCCAGGAAAGAAATGTTAATAACTAATAGAATTTTAACCCCTTCAATTAGCGAATTTTAGCACAAAATAAGGTAGGAATTTTAGCTCTTTTCCACATAGTCCGTGAGGTAGCTAAAGCCTTCCGTTAACTGTCCGTTTTGGGTCATTCGGGCCCTTTGTAAAACACCCCTGGCATCCCCATTAAAGAACGCGGGAATCACCTCTGCACCAAAAGCTTTTCCGAATCCTTCCGAAGCATCCCTCGGCAACTCACAAGGCAGATTGTCCACAGCCATAACCGTGATTGCGGATTCCTGATCCCAAGGCACAACAGTCTCTTGAACAGGATCGTAACCGTACACAGGATCCGCAATAGTGGAGGGTTGTAAAGTAGAGGCAACTGGTCCGTCGATATCGCAACTGATATCAGCTACAACCTCAATGGCAAAATCCGTATGACGTGCGTCTTCACGGGTAAACAAATAGGGAGCCTTATCGTTGTGAAAATGCCCGGCGATAAAAAGATCAGCTTTGTGACTGAATCGAGAAAATATGCTTTTGTATTTTTCTGGATGTTCAAAAAAGTCCGAACGACTGCCTTCTGAACCGTCTTCACGAGCGTTGTAGTCCATCACATCGATTTGACAGAATACCGCCTCTTCAAAAGTAGAATTCAAAAATTCCTCACTTGTGACTTCTCGCATCTTCATTCCGACCAGCATCTCTCGTGCTC
>CAZLGZ010000190.1:0-607 GCA_964558965.1 uncultured Flavobacteriaceae bacterium | reverse complement strand
ATTCCCTACTCGACCTTTTCCGGTCAGTACAATTCGGGCCGTTTCCATATCAGCACCTTGAAGCTTTTGAATCAGTTCGTTCTGATCTTTCAGATTTTCGGCTTTAGGCAATTCAAAAGTACCCTTGCGGAGTCCCCAGGCACGAATCCCATTATAGGCACCCACAATTCCCGCATAGCGTCCGAAGGCAACTAGGCGTTGACCCTTGGCGTTGGTGATGACCTCGTGGTCATAGAGCTCGATACTCTTTTCCAATACCGCTCTTAGTAAATCGCGGTTATAAGGCTGCTTTTTGATCGTGTGCGAAAAAAAGAAGTACTTCTTGTTGGGGATCAGGGCATCGATTGGCACTTCTTTTACCCCAAGGAGAACATCGCATTCATCCATGGCGTCCCGTACGGGAATGCCTTGGGCCTCGTATTCCGTATCCGTAAAAACACGGATAGGCGAAGGTTCTACAATGATTTCCAGGTCCTCGAATTGATCGAGTAGCTCTCGGCAGGCTTCAGGAGACAAAACAACCCGACGATCTGGCGGGTTTTTGCGTTCACGAATCAGTCCAAACTTCATTTTTGCGCTTTGGTACAACTTTTGCCCTCAAATATAC
>CAZLGZ010000189.1:0-5195 GCA_964558965.1 uncultured Flavobacteriaceae bacterium | reverse complement strand
GGATATCCTTCCCTATTGGAAGTATGAAAGACTTCAAATACGAAAATGAAAATTCTAAATTATCCGCTGCTTATCTCGAAGAGTATTTGAGTAATAGTGAGGTTTACGAGCATTTGCTGTCCATTCTAAAAACCTGTGAATACAACACTATTTTTTTCGAGGATTTATCGAATGAGGCCTTGCAGGTGATTGAGTATATGGAAGAGAAGTATCCAGAATTACAGAAGTTAGAATAACCGAGCACAGCAAGCTGTTTAATCCCCCTTCTCCAATTCACTCAAAGAGCGCTCAATCTCGGTCAAGACAAACTCCATCTTCTCTTTAAGCTCGAAGTCTTTCTTAATCAGGAAATCAACGTTGTGTTTGTGGTGCCAGATCGTATTTTGAAATTCCAACAAATCGATCTTTTTCCAGTCAATTTCGAAGACCGACGCCTCTGCGTAAACGGGAACTTCATCTTGAAAGAGAGGCTTTACCAGATCACCATTGGCTAAAGGAAAATACTTAGCCAGATAAGGGAATAGGTTGTGGGTATAGTTCTCACTCGCGTATTTGCTATCGCTTGCTGCTTCGTCAATGGTTGAGTTCAACTTTGTAATCGAAGAACGCAAGTTGGGGTTTGACAGAACATTAATCTTTCCTGAATTAATGATCTGATCCATCACCCCCCTGTCTGGTTTATAGGACGATATATAACCTAGCTGAACTAAGTAACCATCTAATTTTTCCTCATGATACGACAAAGAATCGCTTTGGATTAGATCATTTATTTGAACACAGGTTTGGCTATTGAGTAAATTCAATTCGATAGAGCCTTCGGCCGATTCGATATTCTCCAAAAATTCGCTTTTTAAGTCCGCCAGGATAATTTTCTCTGTCTCCTTGAGCTTTTGCGCTTCATTCCAATTGTTGAGTTGCAGGGCAATTAAAATCCCGATCACCACCAGAATGATTTCCCCAAAGGCGTATAGTAGGTATTTGGAGAAACGATTCTCCTCTAGCAGTTTTTGACGTAAGCGGCGGAAAAATTTAATCATCTGTTTCTTGGTCCTTTTCCTCCTTTTTCAATTGTTTATACCTTAAAAACAAGCGCACACCTAGTCGCGCAAAGAGAATAATCGCGACCAGGGTGATGATGTCAATTGTACTCATGCCCCTATCCTGTTACGCCGTCACCGTCGATGTCCTTGCCCAAATGGGATTCAAGGGCTTCCAGGGTTTTTCTGAGCAACTGATTTGTTTGCGAGAGTTCTGTCTCCAATTCGGCTACCCGGTCCTCCAGGTTCTTGGATTTATTTCGCTGCTTTTCCAACTCACTCTCCTGCAATAAATCCCAAAATATACCCATCTTATAATTTTTAATAATATACAATTTCCCAACCGGAATTAATCATCCCCTCTCCCTAGGTAAGCCCGAATAAAAGAGATTCGGCCTTCGTCATTGAAGCCAATAATATCGACGACGTAAAGCACTTCGGATTCATCCACCGTAATTTTCAATTCAGCAGCGACCGTATTTTCCTCTACATGGGTTTCTAATACCTCTATACCGATGGTCTTGGCAGATAAAAAGTTCTTTTGGGTTTCCTGAAGGGCCATCTCCTTCCCCTCCACACGAATTTTCCAATCCCTCAATACGATATCATCTGCAAACATCTTCTCCATACTGGATAAGTCCTTTTCGGCATATTTACGCAAGTATTCAAGGCAGAGCTCTCGAATTGATTGAGGATCCATAATCTAGAACATATTTGTTGAAACATTCATCTTGACAAAGATGTGCAAGATTCTGGCGGCAAGAAGAATTTAATCCGCTCAAATTTTTCAAAAATCCCCTTACCTTTCTACTACCCATTTTGAACAAACCACCACATGGAAATCAACCTCAACATCCTCTACCTCAAAAAACGTTTCCCTTTACGCATCAGTCGGGGAACGCGTTATGGCGGCAACAACCTCTTTGTATCCATTACGGACGGCCCGCACACCGGAATCGGGGAAGTGTGCCCGGGCAAATCCGAAGGAGCCGAAACGGCGGAAGAGGCCGAAAGCCAACTTCAGGATTTCATCAAAGACCTGAAGGCCATCGACAACCCCCACGAGGTCTACGACCAGGCCCTGGAAGCCAAGCTCGCGCCTTGTGCCCTGGCCGGATTAGACATCGCCTTATGGGACCTCAAAGCCAAAAAAGCAGGAATGCCTTTGTACCGTTTACTGGGCTTTCCGAAGCACCTAAAACCCACCTCAATCACCTTGGGAATCATGACCCCGGAAGAAGCGGAAGAAAGACTTCCCATCATTCTGGAACAAGACGGCATGAAAACGCTCAAGGTCAAGCTGGGGAATCCAGAGGGTATTGATGCCGATAAGGCCATGTACCAAAAGGTGCTGGAGTACCGAAAAACCTTTCCGATTTCGATCCGAATCGACGCCAACGGCGGGTGGAACTTGAAGGACGCCCAACACATGATGCAGTGGTTGTCTGAAAGACATTGTGAGTACGTCGAACAGCCCCTCAAAGAAGGGCAGGAAGGCGACTTGCCGCAACTCTTTAAAAACCGCCCTCTTCCCATCTTTGTGGACGAGAGCTGCCGTTTTGCGACCGATATCCCGAACTGGGCCACAGCGGTCGATGGAGTCAATATGAAACTCATGAAATGCGGTGGTGTGACCGGGGCCCTGCGCATACTAGCCACAGCCCAGGCGCACAAGCTTCAGACCATGATTGGTTGTATGGGGGAATCTTCCATTTCTATTGCCGCAGGCGCAGCCCTTTCGGGTATGCTGGATTATATCGACCTGGATTCACATCTGAATCTAGCCCCAGACCCGGCCACGGGAGCCCCCTTGATTGACGAGTGCATTGTTCCTCAAGAAATCCCCGGACACGGAGGACAGCTCGAATTCTAAGCCAAACTAAATTTCTTTCTGCCTATGTTCAGCTCAGATCAAAAACTGGCCATTTTTATGGAAGGCGCCCTGGATCATCATTCCGGTAAAATGGGCTTTGGCCTGATGCGCTTTTCTCAGCACCCAATAGTTTGTGTCATTGACTCCAAATATGCCGGCAAGACGGTTCAGGAGGTGATTGACCTGCCCTACCCCATCCCGGTGGTCGGCAATGTGGAAGAAGCCCTAGATAAGCAATCCGACATACTGGCCTTGGGGATTGCCCCCAGTGGTGGAAAATTCCCCGACGATTGGGATGCCCCTATTTCCAAGGCGCTGGAACTCGGCCTATCACTGATCAACGGCCTGCATGACGATCTGAACCAGCGCTACGGCCACCTGCTGCAAAATAACCGGATCTGGGATGTGCGTAAACCCAAACCGGCTTATCCCATCGCTCGGGCTCAGGCCGCCAAGACAAAAAATATGCGGATCCTGATGATCGGGACCGATATGGCGGTTGGTAAAATGACGGCCGGATTGGAGCTCTATGATGCCCTAATAAAGAAAGGCATTAAGGTGGGCTTTGTCCCAACTGGGCAAACAGGGATCGCCATCATGGGGAATGGTATTCCACTGGATGCCATCAAAGTGGATCAGGCTTCGGGCGCTGTGGAAGAAGCGGTCCTAGAACAAGCCGACAAAGAAGTAGTGATCATCGAAGGGCAGGGATCCCTGGCCAATCCAGGGAGTACGGCTACTTTGCCCCTACTCAGAGGCTCGCAGGCCACCCACCTTATTCTTTGCCACCGGGGAGGTCAAACCCACCTGCAATTTCCGCAGGATGGAGTTCCCTTTCCGCCCTTAAACGAATTCATCGCCCTGAACGAAGCTGTCGCTGGAGTCTGTGGCAGTTTAACCCCCGCCAAGACCTTGGGTGTTTGCCTAAACAGTAAAACGATGGACGAAAAGGCGGCCCAGGCGCAGATCGAGGAGATCGAATCACTTACAGGCCTTCCGACGACCGATGTGATTCGTTTTGGGTGCGAAAATCTACTAGAGGTAATTGTAGAGAAACTAGCTCATTAGAACCACTTTTTCCTCTTGAAATAATAGATCATTCCTCCGGCAATGAGCAG
Source organism: uncultured Flavobacteriaceae bacterium (assembly GCA_964558965.1). Taxonomy (GTDB): domain Bacteria; phylum Bacteroidota; class Bacteroidia; order Flavobacteriales; family Flavobacteriaceae; genus Aureicoccus. The sequence goes on along the minus strand of CAZLGZ010000189.1, from coordinate 1,167 downwards.
CAGAACAACCCAAAAAACAGGGTAAGACCAGCGGTACTCCAATTCCGGTAAATACTTAAAGTTGGTTCCGTAGATCCCGGCGATAAAGGTCAGAGGAATAAAAACAACAGAAAAAACCGTCAAGAGCCGCATGATTTCATTGAGGCGCTGGTCCTGCTTGCTGTTGAACATGGCCAGCAAATCATTCAGTTGCTCTTTGTAGAATTCAATCGCATCCAATACCGAATTCAGGTTGTCGTCTAACTCTTTGAAATAGGGTCGGGTTTCCGTTTGAATAAATTCAGCTTCTGATTTCTTGAGCTGCAGGATGACCTCCCGAAGCGGCCGAATGTACTTACGAAGCAGATTGATCTGTTGTTTGTAGGTGTTGATCTGGGCTCGATCCGATTCCTTGGGGTCTTTGAGTATCACATCTTCATGGTCCTCAATACTTTCACCCAGTACCTCAACAACCTGGTAATAGTGATCTAAAATGGTATCGAGTAAGGCAAAAGCAAGGTAATCCGCCCCGCGGTGCCGAATCTTCGTGGTCGAACGCACCAACCGCTCTCTTACGGGCCCAAAAACATCTTTAGGGCGCTCTTGCAGGGTGAGCAATCCATCCTTGTGCAGCACCAGACTCACTTGCTCACTTTCAATAAACTTCTTGTCTTCGGTCAAATAGATCATCTTGAGAATCAAGAGAAGGTAGTTTCTGTGCTCTTCAAACTTCGGCCTCTGCGTGGTATTGAGAATATCCTCTACGGTCAGGGCATGCAGTTCCATCTGCTCCATATAGTTTTTCAAGGCCTCCACCTTGTGTAAACCCACAATATTGACCCACTCTACACCTTCGGTGTCGCGGGCTTTCGGCACCCACTTCTCAAAGGTATTCTGGATCCTGTCGATACTCTCTGGAGTGTACTGGATGTCCTCCACCGTCGGGTCTTCAATATGAACCTTCCCGACAAAGCTTGGGGTTCCCGGAGCTGTCCAGAGCTTTCCGTCTCTATTTTCAATGAATCGTGCCATGCCTGAGCGCTTTCCTTAAAAATAGGCATGAATTTAACATTTCGACTACCCTAACTCGGTTTATCCCTAATTTTGGTAAGGATGGAATGGGTTATTCCGTCTATTGAAATGAAAAAGAAGAAAACATGAGATTAACGCTTGTATTATTAGTGGGGC
>CAZLGZ010000188.1:0-5197 GCA_964558965.1 uncultured Flavobacteriaceae bacterium | reverse complement strand
TGTCTGAAGTGGCCGGACGTATGGCCATCCAACAAGGGGCCAAATACCTTGAAAAACCGGTTAAAGGTCGAGGAGTTCTCTTGGGAGGTGTTCCGGGAGTCGCTCCCGGGAAAGTATTGGTCATTGGCGCCGGTACTGTTGGAATTCAGGCAGCAAAGATGGCGGCGGGCCTTGGGGCTCATGTGACTATTTTGGATGTGAATATGGACCGTTTGCGCTATGTGAACGACGTAATGCCACCTCATGTGGTAACCGAATATTCCAACGAATACAACATCAGAAACCACATCAAAACCCACGATTTAATCATTGGAGGCGTGCTGCTGAAGGGAGCAAAGGCTCCTCGTTTGATCACCAAGGACATGCTCAAAACGATGCGTCCGGGAACGGTCATCGTGGATGTCGCTGTGGATCAGGGTGGTTGTGTTGAAACAACACGCCCCACGACTCACGAAGATCCGATCTTCATTATTGACGATGTGGTGCACTATTGTGTAGCCAATATGCCGGGAGCTGTTCCGCATACCTCTACGGTGGCCTTGACCAATGTGACTCTTCCCTATATTTTGAGATTAGCCGATCAGGGTTACGAAGAAGCTCTGAATCAAGACCCTGGTTTGGCCAAGGGATTGAATATCCAGGCTGGCAAGGTGGTGTACGAACCGATCAAAGAGGCATTTGCAGACCAAATGCAGCTGAACTAAAACCCGCATTTTGTCAGGAATCCTGACAGCTGTTGCATAAAAAGGGCTGATTTCACAATTGGTCTGGTTCTTGTTTCCTTTTTGTAAATTGAAATCAAAAGCGAAACAAATATGATGACGTACTATATTCTTATCGGCGCAGTGGCACTCGTCAGCTGGTTGGTAAGTAATCAACTGAAGTCCAAATTCAGAAAATATTCCAAGGTTCATTTGCAGAACGGAATGAGCGGGGCAGAAATCGCTCAGAAAATGCTGGATGATCACGGTATTCGTGATGTGAAGGTGATTTCGACCGCCGGAATGCTCACGGACCACTACAATCCAAAAAATAAAACCGTCAACCTTTCGGAAGGGGTGTACAACCAGCGCAATGCAGCGGCCGCTGCAGTTGCCGCTCACGAAGTTGGACACGCCGTTCAGCATGCACAGGCCTACGAATGGCTCACCATGCGTTCACAACTGGTTCCTATCGTTAGCGTAACTTCTGGGATGTCGACCTGGGTAGTCTTTGGAGGCTTGATGCTAGGAGCAGCAGCAGGTGTAGGGCTTGGTTTCTACATTGCCCTGGCCGGCTTGGTCATGATGGGCTTTGCGACTCTATTTAGTTTTGTTACCCTACCCGTGGAATACGATGCCAGTAAGCGTGCCTTGGTCTGGTTGAAACAAAAACACATGTTAACGCAGCAGGAACAAGCCGGAGCAGAAGATGCTCTTAAGTGGGCGGCCAGAACCTATTTGGTGGCTGCACTAGGAGCCTTGGCTTCCTTGCTCTACTGGGCGTTTCAGGTATTTGGAGGCCGAGATTAAAAGGCCAATCCATACGCCAGACCAATGTACTGATGAAATCGGTTTTGGTCTGGCGTTTCTCTTCCTATGATGCGATAAATCACCCTGTAATCGTGGCGGCCGTAGCGGTGGTTAAAATCAAAACCAAAGCGCCAAACACCACTCAAGGCAGGGGTCGTAAAGGGCGATTCTGTGCTGCCTTTATTCCCTTCGATAAGACTGTTGTGACCTACAGAGCGGTAACTCGCTCTCAGGGCCATAAAGATTTCTCTTTCTGAACTTCCCAGCCGTCCATGAGCAATACTGTTCTGAAGGGCTCCTCGTCGCCCCAAATAAAGGGCGATTTCGGGTTGTACGTATTGTTCAAGTGTACCCCAAGACATTTCTCCCAGTAAGGCAAGACGGACACCAAATGGAACCGGAGCCAGTTCCCATTCCCGGAGGTATTTCACGTAAAAATTAGCTTGCCAGGCATCGGCAATTTCGGCTTCCCAGGCCGGCACGAGGTAGAGCACTACATTTCTGTGGTACCAGCGCTGAAAGCTTCCTGCACGGGAAGAAGGACCTGTACGTCCCAAGAGAACACGGCCTTCCCAAAGCGTGTTTTCATCGGCTTTGGTCCACCGGGTCCACAGTCCGGATAGACCCGCATAAGGCCGATCAAAGTCTTCTGTATTTCTGGAACTCACATCAGAGGGTGTGTAGACTTCCTGCCCCAGCCTTAAACTGAATTGTTCTCCTTCTTCGCTAAAGAGTCCACGCTCTGGAATTCTTCGGTAGGTGAGAAAGAGACCGGAAGAGTAGTAGCGATCTGTGGTCAGTAAAAAGTCGTTGTCGTGCGAAATTTCCAATTGCTGGCGCCTCATCTCCTGGGCACCTGCGCCGAAGGCCAGTGTAAGGGCCAGACCAAGTAAAAGGAACTGCTTCATCAGAGGCTGATTTGCCGGTCGATTTGCTGGTCTAACGAAATAAAGGTTTCGGTCCGTGAAACTCCTTCAATAGCCTGAATCTTTTTGTTGAGTAGCTGCATGAGGTGTTCATTGTCTCGGCAGAGCACCTTGATCAGAATAGACCAATTACCCGTAGTGTAGTGGCATTCTAAAACTTCCGGCACCTTCTCCAGCGCTTTTACCGCCTGGGGGTTGCTCATAGCGCGGTCCAGATAAATGCCAATGTACGCCAGTGTTGAATACCCCAAAACGCGAGGATTGATGACGAATTTGGAGCCGCTGAGCAGTCCTGAACTTTCCAGTTTGCGTAGGCGTTGGTGAATAGCCGCTCCCGATATGCCGATACTGCGGGCGATTTCGAGGATAGGTGTCCGAGCATCCTTCATTAAATGCCTTAGGATTTTTTTGTCTATCCCGTCAATTTTAACCGAATTGGAACCTTTTTTCATGATTAGCTTATACAAAGATGTATTTCGCTAATGTATACTTAAATACCCACACCTTCAAGGTTGTACCCCAAATAGGGAACTTCTTTTTCGGTAAAAACAATCCCGTGGTCGGCGAGTTCGGTTAAAACGGGGTCATATACTTCATGAGCCAAAGGAATTTGAACCCCAGGGGTTTTGATACGACCTTCTAAGATGTGCATGGCCACCATTGCTGCAGGGAGGCCTACCGTTTTGGCCATTGCCGTGTAGCGTTGGTCTTTCCCAAGCACCACCATATGGGCATCGATTTGCCTTTTTTCGCCATCGAGTTCAAAGCCAAATTTGTGGTACATGGCAATCATGTCTTTTTCGTCCGGTTTCAGCGTCCAGGATCGCTCTAGTATTTCCTGAAGGGCCTGAGCCGGGGTGCAATTGGCTCGACTTATGGTCTTTTGGGTACTGAAGAGATCGAGCTCCAGGAGTTTATCCCAGAGAATATCGTCCTGATCAATCTTCAGGTAGTGCCTCAACTTGAGTTCCACGGAATCAGTGGGCGAGTAGGGCAGGAACAGATTGATGTAATCTCTGTAGGTCATCCCTTCCGAGTTTTCAATCTGATAGCTGTCGTCAGTCATTCCCAGCTGAATAAAAATATTCCAGGCCTTAGAAAAGCCTACCCGGCGCATGGTGCCACGGAAAAGGGTGAGCACATCCCGGAGACCGTAGGCTTCCTGATACGACAAAGAGTCCCGATTGGCATAGACTTCAAAACGACCATAGCCGTCAATTTCAAGAAATTCTGTACGCCGAAAAAGCTTGTGGTAAGGGATGTATTTATAGGTGCCCTCCTGAAGGAATTTAGCGGCCCCACCTTGACCTGCTAAGACGACGTTTCGGGGATTCCAACTGAATTTATAATGCCAAAGGTTGTTGTCGTTGATCGGAGCGACAAGCCCTCCGGTAAAGGACTCAAAAAGCAGCATTTTACCCCCTTGGGCACGGATCCGGTCGATGACTTGCATCGCACTCATATGATCAATACCCGGGTCGAGTCCCACCTCGTTCATAAAAACAAGGCCTTTGTCCTTGACCTGTTGATCGAGTTCTCGCAATTCTTTAGAGACATAGGAAGCGGTAACCAGATGCTTGCCGAAGTGCAGGCAGTCCTGGGCAACCATGATGTGCATTCTTGCCGGCAACATAGAAACCACTACCGTGGCTTTTTGAATGAGCTTTTGTCTTGCTTCTGTCTGAAAAATATCGAGATCAACACAGTCGCAATAGTCCTTCTGGTCTGAGGAGATGGGGAGCTGACTGGCATTTTGATCGGCCACGATCAGGCGAATTTCACCTGCGGCACCTCGCTTAAGCAGGTATTGAAGAAGATAGGCGGTTGATTTACCGGCACCGACCAAAAGAATTGTATGCGGCATGGGCCTGTTGTACTTTTGCGTTAGGCTACGAATGTATCAATTTGTTGAACAAAGGCCGAAAAGAAATCGACGAGAATGAAAAAAACAGCATTGGGTGTAATCGCCCTCTTGGGCGCATTAGCAGTGGTTTTAGGAGCTTTTGCCAGTCATGGATTAAAAGCGAGCTTGGAAGCAGAGCAGTTGAACAGTTTTCAGACTGGCATACGCTACCAATTCTACCACGTCTTCTTTTTATTTGTGGTGTACCTGCTTCCTGGAATCAGTGAGAAGACCAAATCCCTGATCTATCGTTTGGTACTCGTCGGCCTCCTGCTTTTTTCGGGTTCAATTTATTTGTTGTCGACCAAAGCAGTAACCGGAATTGATATTTCTGCTGTTGGATGGATTACGCCCATCGGCGGTTCACTGCTCATTATCGCCTGGTTTGTGTTAGCTTTTCGTTATTTCTCATCAAAGTCACACACTTAGGCAATATAAATAAGGCCCCCGGGTTATATTTTTTTAGTTTTGCACCAAATTTAAAGTCAAGTTATGAGTCATTACGACCCAGTTACGAAAACGATTTCGCTGGCCGAGTACGGCATCAAACATCAGAACATCAATTATCAGTGGGAACCGGAGCGTTTGCACCAGACTGCCGTTGATCTTGAGATGGGGCGAACCTCCGATATGGGGGCTTTGGCAGTAAACACAGGAGAATTTACCGGCCGCTCGCCAAAAGACCGGTTCATCGTTCGCGATGAAATCACCCAGGACAAGGTGTGGTGGGGAGACATCAACATCCCTTTTGAGCCTGCCAAATTTGATGCCCTTATGGAAAGGGTCATTGACTACTTGAACGAAAAAGAACTCTACGTACGAGACTGCTTTGCCTGTGCAGACGAAAATTACCGACT
>CAZLGZ010000187.1:0-5223 GCA_964558965.1 uncultured Flavobacteriaceae bacterium | reverse complement strand
TTCAAAAACCTCACTGATAAAACTCCCTACGGGAGCACTGTTGATTTCGGCCTTCGGGGTTTCTAAATAAAAGAGGGAAGTCGCTACGGTAGGCGTCACGTGCAGGTCTTCGGCTTGATCAAAATCAAGTTCTTCACTGCAGGAATTCAGGCTAAAGAGCCCAAGCAGCGCAAGAAAAAACCAGGAAAGCAAGCGTGTTCTCATTCGGCAGTGCATTCTTTGTTAGAACAATTAGGGAACTGATTTCCCTACTTTACTAACTCGAAAACAGCTGTTTTATTTCATGAAGACTGCGTATTTGCAGGCCTTTTTGCGGTTTTTCTGCCTCGTTTTCCAACAAGTGGATACTTTGCCATCCTCTTTCCTCCGCCCCCAGGATATCGGCCTCCAAATCGTCACCAATCATTAGGATGGATTCCCCTTTAGCCTGCACCAGTTTTTCGGCGTGCAAAAAGATCTCGGGATCAGGCTTCTTTACCCCAACATATTCCGCGTCAATCACATGATCAAAGTAGCCGGACAAACCCGAGTTTTCGATTTTCCGTTGCTGAATACGTGTAAAACCATTGGTTAGGATATGCAAAGGAAAACGGGGCTTTAGGTACTCCAAAACCTCCACAGCGCCTTCCATCAAGTGAGGATGGGTCGAAAGATGCTCGATATAACCTTCGGCTAAAAGCTCAATTTGCTCTCGGCTTACCGTGTAGGACAGACGAGAGAAGACATCTTCTAGTCTTACATATCGCAATTCCTCCGCCGTAAATTCACCCAGTCGATACCGCTTCCAATACTCCCGGTTCAGAGGAATATAGACCTCCAAAAATCGGTCTAAGGGAATGGCAATACGATGCTTACTCAGCAAATACTCAAAAGTCAGGGCGGAGTTCTTTTCGAAATCCCAGAGGGTGTGGTCCAGGTCAAAAAAGATATGTTCGATCTTGTCTAAACGCAGCATGAATTAGCGACTATAGGTTTTTAGCATTTCCCGGTAGAGCTCCATCCAATCCACACGGAGTTTTCGACCCAGTAATTCATTAGAAAAAACCTGAATCATATGCCCTTTGACCAAGTGCGTGGCCTGCGACATCACTTCAATTTGCTCCTTGAGTTTAGTCTTTTTTCGAATCTTCAAAAGGGCTTCATCGCAAAGAGCGAAAGGATAGACACGCAAAGGCTGTTGAATCTCCAGCAGGAGGTCATAAAAATAAAAGGGGGTGCAGGTACTGGCCCTAAAACCCAATTCCTGGCTGTACCCCATACTGTAATCGGCCGTAAATTCGGCCTCAATCAATTGGCGGTAGGTCTCCGGAATATGCACGCGGTTGTTGCGGGTCCGGACATATTCAATGGGCCGGTTGATCAGATCACTGAGGCGTTTCTTTTCTAATTTCAGCGTCTTGAGCTCCCGGGCTGCCGCGTGAGATGCGCTCAAAGAAACCGGTTCATAATCCGCTACCGATTTGATCAAAAAGCGGAACTTATTCTTATGCACCGCAATATTCTTGTCTTGGGTGGAGTAGTCGGCAAACTGAAAGAAGAAATGCCCCTTTACCCCATACTCTTGGTGCAACTGGATCAGGTCAAAAAACTGATCAAAAGGGTCTTTCTTTTTGTTGGTCACCACCATAAACCGCTCCCGAAACCGAGCGAAACGCAAGGTCAACAGGTCCGAAGCAAAGCCACCAAAGGTCCGCAGAGCTGAGCGGTAGGCGTAACGGTGTGACTGGACGACATTGATAATAGGCGTAAACTGATACTCCCGATGCTTATAGGTCAGGTCCGGAAAACGGATGGTCAACACCTTGAGCAGTTTAAAGGCCCAGAGATCTACTAGGGGCAACTGTAAAAAGCCGTTCTGGAAGGCCAAACTGTCGTTGGGCTTAAAACGGCCCAATTCGTCTTTGACGTGGGGCAGGTATTCTTCATAGCGGCTGAGCAAGAAGAAGCTGGCCGAGAAAATATCGAAAGGAATATTACTGCGTTCTCCTGCCTCAAAGAAACAAGGCAACTCCTCCCACTTCCCCATTTCGATATGGAAGTCATTGATTCCCCGCTCAAACAATAAATCGTTGGCCCTTATGAAAAACTCATTCTGTAGCGGTTGCTTGGCGTAAGTGATCTTTGGCCCGGTGTGCTTGATAAAGTCCTCCACCTTGGTGGTGGTCTCAAACTCCACTTGCAGAATACGACCAAATACCTGGCGCATAACATAGCTGAAGCGCTGGGTGACTTTATGGGTATAGATCAGGAGTTTCATGCTGGCCCCAAAGGTACACATTAGCCCTCCACTGAAAAAAGTCACAAAAGCTGTTGATCAGCAAAACTAAAATAGCGATCGGCGGTGATGATCAAATGATCCAAGAGACGCATCTCAAAATACCCCAGCGCTTGCACCAATTTCTGGGTAATCTGACGGTCGGCAACGCTGGGCTTCAAACTGCCGGATGGGTGGTTGTGCGCCACCACCAAAGCGACCGACCCCAATTCCAGGGCCTTGCGCACCACCAGCCGTATATCGACCAAGGTACCGGTAAGTCCTCCCTTGCTCAAGCGCTCTTCGCAGAGGACCAAATGGGCATTGTTTAGGTAGAGCACCCAAAACTCCTCATGGGGTAAAAAAGCGAGGCTCGGCCGAAGAAGCTGATAGGCCTCTTCGCTGGTTCCGATTCTCTTTGGAAGATTTGACGAACTGATTAATGCCCTGCGTCCTAACTCAAACGCTGCAGTCAGTCGACTGGCTTTACTTGGTCCCAAACCCGGAAACTTGAACCAACTACTCGTTGCCCAGCGCCCCATCTCCGCTAGGCCTCCAGGAGAATGGGCCAAACAGTACTGGCTTAAGGCCAAGGCTGACTGCCCTTTGTGTCCATGGCCGATGAGCAGGGAGAGTAGTTCTGCACTACTCAACTCATTGACTCCATATTTTAAGAGCCTTTCTCGTGGCAGCTCTTCTTTGCTCCAGTTACTCATGGAGGGTGCACTAGGTAAGGTTTCCTTCATAAATGCGTCGAAAATTGTACTTTTAAACTACCCAAGCACACTGCAGTATGAAATCACTTTTGGAGGAACCCGCCCACCGCGAAATCCATGCGAGAATCGAAAAACTACATGCCGACCAGGTTCCTGGTTGGGGTAAAATGCGGGTCGCCCAGATGCTTCGGCACTGCCAGTTTCCGCTGGAAACCGCTATGGGTACCAAGCCCATGCGCTCCCCCAATATGGTGATGAAACTGATCTTTAAAAGCTTCAAAAAGAGCATGTACAACGATAAGCTCTGGAAGCAAGGTCTGCCCACTCCGAAGTCTTTTATGGTGGAAGACGACCGGGATTTCAACTACGAAAAGAACCAGCTACTGAGACTCGTTGATGACTTTCACGCCTTAAAGGTAAAAGAGGATTGGCCCGATCACCCCGCTTTTGGCTCGTTTAGCAAGGAGCAATGGGGCAAGATGCAGTACAAGCACCTCGACCATCACTTGCGCCAATTTGGGGTTTAATTAAAACTTCTCTACCAAAGCCTTCAAATCGAAGCCTCCGTAATTCCCGGAACTCATCATGAGGAGCGCCAAATTCTGCGGCTCGATTTTAAGTAGTTCTTCCGCAAGCTCAGTCGGATTGGTAAAGACCTTGAGGTCTTCTCTTCCAAAGGCAGCCTTAATTTCATCGGGACTGATTTCTTCCAGTCGCTTGATCTTAATCGCTTCAGGTGAATAAAACACCCAGGCTTTATCTGCAGCGTCCAAACTTCCTTTGTACTGCTGCACAAAATCAGCGTTCAAACTGCTATAGGTATGTAATTCTAAGCAGGCGTGTACGGTATGGCTGGCGTACTGTTCTTTCACAGCGCTGGTAGTCGCTTTCACCTTGCTCGGAGAGTGAGCAAAGTCCTTAATCAGGATGCCTTTGGAGGACTGGGCGAGGGTTTCCAATCGACGAGAAGCGCCCTTAAAGGATTGGATTGCCTCGTAAAAGTCATCCTCATCAACGCCCATGTGTTGGCAGATCCATTTGGCCCCTGCCAGGTTATTCAGGTTGTGGGCTCCAAAGATTTCGACCGGTAAAGGACCTTCTTCAGTATCCAAATAAGTTTCTCCCCCTTCTACGGAATAGGGATGGGTTTTATAAGCCAGTTTGCGAATGGGCTTCTGGCTACTCAAGACCACTCGACTGAGCTCTGGGTCTTCGCTATTATAAGTCAAACTCCCGCCCATTTCGATGGAATCGATAAACAGGCTGAACTGTTCCAGGTAGTTTTCGTAGGTCGGAAAAACATTGATATGATCCCAGGCGATACCGCTCAACAGGGCAATATTGGCCTTGTACAAATGAAACTTAGGCCGGCGATCGATGGGTGACGATAAATACTCATCCCCTTCCAGAACGATGAATTGGTTTTCGCTGGTCAGGTGCACCATGCGATCGAAGCCTTCCAACTGGGCTCCTACCATATAATCCACCGCGATATCGTGGTAATTCAACACGTGAAGAATCATGGAAGTGATGGTCGTTTTTCCGTGACTTCCTCCAATGACTACGCGGGTTTTGTCTTTAGATTGCTCGTACAAAAACTCGGGATAGGAATAAATCGGCACCCCCAATTCCTGCGCCTTTAACAGCTCTGGATTGTCCGGTTTAGCATGCATTCCCAGGATAACCGCATCGAGTTCGGTGGTGATTTTTTCCGGGTACCAACCAAAGGCTTCCGGCAGCAAGCCTGCTCTTTCGAGCCGACCTCTGGAGGGATCAAAAATAGTATCGTCGCTTCCGGTGATTTGGTACCCCTTGTGCTGAAGGGCGAGGGCCAGGTTGTGCATAGCGCTGCCCCCGATGGCAATAAAGTGAATGCGCATAAGTCAATTTGTACCCCAAAGATAGCAGTTTGCCTCCTTCCCTCACCCGCCAGTACAATTCCCTCATTCTGACTCAAGCTTCGGCCCGGCTTTTGCTACCTTTAATTCAAATACACCTACCATGTACAAGCACTTCGCTCTTCTCTTTTGTTTCTTCTTCGCCCTTCAGGGAATCCATGCACAGGAGCTTCCACCGAACTACAATGAAGACTGGCAGAAAGTTTATCGTTTTGAATTGGAAGACTTGCCTCGGTCGGCCTTGAAGATTGTGGACCAAATTCAGGCGAGAGCCAAAAAAGACAACAACAGTCCGCAGTACATTAAAACCCTAATGTACCAGGCCAAGTTCTCCCTACTTGTGGAGGAGGAGGCC
>CAZLGZ010000186.1:0-5254 GCA_964558965.1 uncultured Flavobacteriaceae bacterium | reverse complement strand
ATGATTAAGTTTTTCCGTCGTATCCGCCAGCAACTGCTGTCCGAAAACAAGTTTACCAAATACCTGATCTACGCCGCTGGTGAGATTGTGTTGGTGGTTATCGGAATTTTGATTGCTCTGCAGATTAATGATTGGAACAACTACTCCATTGATAGGGAAAAAGAACAGGCTATACTGAAGGAATTGAACAAAGAGTTCAAGCATAATTTGGTGAAGTTCGAAGAAGCAAAGCATTTTCATTTATTATCTGACTCCTTACTTAAGCTAAGCTTGACTTCTTTCCCCTGGGCGATGGAGGATATAGAAAAGAATCTACCTATAGCCGATTCGGCAACCTTGCCCTGGACCTACAATCCTTCTAGAGGCGTTATAAATTCCCTTATTAGCTCAGGGAATTACGAGCTGATCAAGAATGACTCGCTAAGAAACCTATTGCTCAGTTTTAATGATGTTTACGAGGATTTTCTGGAAGAAGAACTCAACCATCAGAAGTACAGATATGAAGTCTTAGAGCCATTGGTTGCTCAGAATATTGACTTGATGAATATGAGAGATCCAAAAGTTGCTCAAATGAATCTCAATTTTTTCAATTCCTCATCATACAGAAGTCAACTGCTCTTTATGCTTGGGCGTTTATCCGCAGTTTTGAATGAGATGAATGAAGGATCATTAGAAAATAACATAAAGGGTATCGTGAATCTAACATCATCGGAAATTAAGAACTAAATGCGAATACAATTTATCATCCTAGTCCTAGGAATAGTTTGCTTGGGCTGTTCAGCTTCTAAATCCAAGATCGAGGACTCAGAAAACCTGCAGGAGTTCGATCAGTTGATGAGTGATATTCGGGAACAGCACATTTACCTGAAAGAGCGCAAGGCCCTTATCCGCTGTATCGAAAAGACCTACAGGCCTCTGGTTGATACCATCAGTCAGTCCTACTACAAGGTACTTTTTTATGAGAACCTGATGAATGAATTCAACGATTCTCATATGCACCTCACCACGAATACGGAGGATTCTTATCGCCTGAATTCACCAGTTTACGTGGAACTCCGGGAGGGTCGCTATTATATCAAAAACATCTTCAGTTCCGAATTGCAGTACGCGCCAGAGGCTAATGTCATCGGAGCCGAGGTGGTCTGGTTCAATGAACTGCCCTTTCAGGAAGTGATTGATGCCTTCCCCACTCAATGCCACAACCGCAAAGACCCGGTAGTAAAAGAATGGCTCGCCAATAAGGTGGTCGCAGGAGTCTACAACGAGGCCCGCTTTTTAGGGTTGCGGCTGACCAACGGGGAAGAGTTCAACCTCGATGTGGACAAGATGAATTTTAAACAAAGACCGGGGCTGTTGGAAGCGACGCGTCAAAAGGACATCGGGATCATCAAGATCAACAATTCCCTGGGTAACGATAGTTTGCCTTATTACTTTGATTTGGCCTTAGAAGAACTCATGGATACCCAAGCTCTGGTTTTGGATTTACGCAATACCTCCTCAGGAGGGAACACCAGCGTGGCGGAACCCATCATGGGGCGCTTCATTTCGGAAACCAGGGAATACCAAGGTGTTGAGCTAAAGGAAGAAAGCTATGTGCGCACGATTTCGTCCGTAGGAGAAACCTATACCCAACCCCTTTACGTCCTTGTCGGTCGTTGGACCGGCAGTATGGGAGAAGGTATGGCCATCGGATTTGATGGGATGAAACGAGGGACCGTGGTAGGCACCGAGATGTACCGTTTGGCCGGAGGCATGACGACTATCATGCTGAAGAACAGCAACTATGGGGCGCGTGTTTCGATCGAAAAGCTTTATCACCTGGACGGTCGCTTGCGAGAAACCTATGTGCCTGCCCAGTATGTCAATCAACAATCGGTCACGGAGGATGAGTTTTTGCAGAAGGCTTTGGATCTAATCAAAAACAATTAGATGAAAAGAAGATCGTTTATTGCCGGTGCCGGTTTGGCCTCTATAGCCGCAGGTTTGGGGATCGAAATAGTCTATGGATCCCTCTTGCCGGAAGGAGTGGTCCCCTTGGCTTTGCAAGACCCGGATCCTTTTAAGCTCTTCGATAAAGATGCACAAATGGTGGTGCTCAATGACCGTCCTTGGAACATGGAAGCCCAAGCACATCTGCTAGACGACAAGGTGACGCCCAGTCGGGTTATGTTTATTCGCAATAACGGACTCATTCCTCAAGATATTGATCCTTCCAAATGGGTGTTAGAAATCAAAGGAGAGGCGGTTAACAAGCCCAAGACCTATACGCTGCAAGATCTCAAAACAAACTTTAAAGCCCACACCTACCAACTCACCTTGGAATGTGGTGGGAATGGACGTTCCGAGTTCAACCCGCCCGCCAAGGGTAACCAATGGACGGTTGGGGCGGTTTCTTGTGCGAACTGGACAGGCTTACGGCTGAGGGACTTGTTGGAAGATGTCGGGATAACAGAGAAGGCCGTATACGTCGGCTATCACGGAGCCGATACCCACCTCAGTGGTGATGCTACTAAAGAACCCATATCAAGGGGAGTGCCCCTCGTAAAGGCCTTGCAGGACGAAACCCTCATCGCCTACCAAATGAATGGAAAGGATATTCCTTTGGCTCACGGATTTCCATTGCGTCTGGTGGCCGGGGGCTGGCCCGCTTCGGCTTCAGGCAAATGGTTAAACGGACTCAGTATTCGGGATCGGGTCCATGATGGAGCCAAAATGGGAGGTTCTTCTTACCGGGTCCCTTGTGAAACCGTAGCTCCGGGAGAAAAGGTAGCTCCAGAAGACATGTGCATTATTGAATCCATGCCCGTTAAATCCCTGATCACTTACCCCAAAAGCGGGGCAAGAATTAAAGAAGGCAGACGTCTCCAAATTAGAGGACATGCCTGGTCGGGAGAAAATCAGGTCAGGCAGATGGAATATTCGATTGATTTTGGCAGTAGCTGGAAGAAATGCGCACTTGAGGGACCGGTGAATCGTTTGGCATGGCAGCATTTTTCGGCCTCTATAGAATTTCCGAAAAAAGGATATTACGAAGTCTGGGCTCGTGCCACCAACGATAAAGGAGAATCACAGCCCATGGTACTTCCGGGTTGGAATCCAAAAGGCTATTTAAATAATGCCTGTCACCGCATTGCAATCAAAGTGGTATGAGTGCTTCCCCTGAAAAGTTTAACCGAGCAGTCCGGCAACTGCAATCCCTAACCCTCCTTTTTGTGGCAGTGATTCTATTACTCTGCGCCTTTTTGGTTGGGGTACTCGTTAATCCGCAGATTTTGGAGTTTGAGACTTCAACAGAGGGCTATGTGGAGGTTGAGGCCGATGAGGAATACGACCGCATCGAAAACGGAATTCACCTAAGAACAGGCTTCGTGGAGGGAGAAGGTTTGATGGCTGTGGTAAACAATTGCACCAACTGCCATTCGGCCCAGCTCGTCACCCAAAACCGCATGTCAAGGGAGCGCTGGGAAGCCACCATACGTTGGATGCAAGAAACCCAGAACCTCTGGGATCTGGGTGCTAATGAAGACCTAATCCTAAATTATCTGGCAACCAATTACGCTCCCCAAGAAGAAGGTCGTCGACCAAATCTGGTGGTAGAAGAGTGGTACGATCTGGAGGATTAATTAAGGCACTATTTCTACAAATAAGTCGGGTCTTGGTACAAACTGTTTTAGGTCTTCTCGTTTAAACCAGGACGAAATACTGACCTGTTGTCCCAAGTGATTTTCGAACACAAACAAAGGATAGCCTGTTGTTGCAGTTTCGCTGGAGGTATTTGAATTGATATCATAGAACACTGCGGTCCGCATATGCATGGATTGCTCATCAATCGACCAATCCGGATCGTTGTCGGTACCTAAGATGCGCTGCCCATTCTGGCTCAGGGCGGTCCCTAAGAATGGCCTCGGGAAAAAGGTGGTAAAACTAAACCCTTGGGTTTCATAAATCCCCCGGTCCAGTCGATCCAGAACTACATCCGCTGTTGCATTATACAAAAGGGTTTTGTTGTTGTTTTGCCAGCGAATCCCGGTAAAGGTGGTCTGATTTTCAAAAGCACCTGCCGCAGTCACATCGAATCGATAGCTCTGGTCCGAAAACTCATGGCCCACCAGGATGCGATCGTTCCCCATATTCAAAATTTGAAATTCCCCTGCATTGGTCATTGCGGTCAATCCGACCTGATTAATCAGGGTGAGTGCTGCATTATTTCGACTAAAGGTGTAGACATTATCACGATCGGTAAAGACCCAATTTCCGTTACCCAGATAATCAAAATCTGTAACCGTAAGGGAACCTCCCGACCAATTGAGTTCATATTTAAAGTCCAAAGTAGAGGCGTCATAGACCGAAACATCAAACCCATTCAGTAGCATAAGTTCTTTCCCGACATCCGAGTCAATGACCTTTAGAAAGACTTGGGAGGAGGTATTCGGGGAGCTGGTCGAAACCGTTGTTTGGTTGGTGCTGTAGTCAAAACGAACGAAACGCTGCTCATCTTCATTGGCAGAATCCCCTAAAAAGTAGAGCACGGTTTCACTAGGATCAATGGCCATTAAATTGGCGAAGGACAAGTCTAAGAGACCAGGGCGTTGGTAGATCACTTCCTGTGATCCAACACCTCCAAAAACCGGACCATTGCCAAATGTATTTATTACTCGTACTTCATAGACGGGGTTGCGAACAAAGGGAGGAGCCGTATCCGTGAAGCTCGTCGTTTCTTTATCGTTAATCACTGCGACCAATTGCTCCTGATAAGCATATCCAGTACCATCTACGAAGTTTTTGGTATAGATTTCATAGCGGTCAAAATAGAATCCAGAATAGGCTTCCCAACTTAAATCAATTTGATCTCCAGAGGCTATGGCGCTTTGTATCGTGACCGTTGGCACCTCCAATTCTTGAGTACTTACCGTGATCAACTCACTTTCCCCCAGTTGTTCCCCGTCGGCAATCAGGCGGATAAAGTAACAGATCAGATCGGCATCTTCTGGGTTCTCATCGACAAAGGCGTTTTGGGTTTGTTCAGTGAGGGTGGCGATTAATTCTGCATTGCCCTTATCGCAATTTTCCGGAGTTGAGCGGTAGATTTCATAACGGTCAAATCGCCCACCCGTATAGGAGTTCCACTGCAGGCGAATACGGTCTTGTAAAGTCTGATCTTGCTGAAAACTTTGTGATACATTGTCTCTTAAAGGTGGATCATAAGGCACTGCCGCAAAAGTGAAAATATCCTCATCACCATCCTGATCAAAGT
>CAZLGZ010000185.1:0-5262 GCA_964558965.1 uncultured Flavobacteriaceae bacterium | reverse complement strand
TCTTGTGCAGTCTCTTTTTTAAGTTGCTCGGTAAAGGTCCTGATGATTTCAGGGAAACAGTGATAGCCCTTATCAACCAAATGATCAATCAAACATGTCTTGCCTGTTCCGGGCCCTCCGCTTATTGCAATTCTCTGCACTTCTTTCTGCTTATAGTAAGTAAAATAATCCGCTATCTTTGTCTAAAACCCTGCCATGAGCAAAGAGAATTCCGAGGAATTTTACGAAAGATTACGGATTCAGCTGGAAGACAATTCATCCTGGCCCTCCACATATCTCTACAAATTTATAGTACCGACAGATCAAGCCAAAATCGATCAGATTTACGACATCTTTGATCAGAATGGTGCAGTAATAGAATCCAAGAAATCCAAGAACGGAAATTATACCAGTGTTTCTATTACGGTAGTCATGGAGGATCCTTTAGCGGTTATCGCCAAGTACAAAGAGGTCAGCGCTGTGGAAGGGGTCATATCTTTGTAGGCCAGGAGGAAGGTTCCATCGATAATTTTGTTAATTTGCAGGCGTTAGCCATGAGGTGTGTTCGATTACTTCATACGCACTTGGCACTAAACCCTTATTTTTTTGGATTCACTTGATCATTTAGAATACAACACGGAGCGACCACAAATGCACATTCCGGAATACGGAAGGCATTTTCAGAAAATGGTTGACCACGCGGTGTCTATTGAAGACCGCGAAAAAAGAAATCAAATTGCACAGGCGATTATCAGTGTGATGGGGAATATGCAGCCTCATTTGCGTGATGTGCCTGATTTTCAGCATAAACTCTGGGATCAACTCTTTATCATGAGTGATTTTCAGTTGGAGGTGGATTCGCCTTATCCGATACCGTCCAAGGAACTATTGGCCCAGCGCCCGGACCCTTTGGATTACCCACAGAACCACCCGAAATACCGTTTTTATGGGAACAACATCAAGCGTATGATTGATGTTGCTATCAGTTGGGATAAAGGAGACATGCGTTCCGGTTTGGAATACGCCATTGCCAACCACATGAAAAAATGCTACCTCAATTGGAACAAGGACACGGTTGAGGATTCAGCCATTTTTGCTCACCTCAAAGAGTTGAGTGATGGAGCCATCGACCTGGCCAATGGAGAAACAACCCTGACCGATAGTGGTCAGTTCCTTAAGAACCGGGTGCAGAAATCCAATCGTTCCGGAGGAAAGAAGGGCAAACACAACAACAGAGGAAAGAAACGTCACAACAACTAACTCAGCCACGCTATGGGCAGTTTTACTATTGAAGGAGGTCACTCCTTATCTGGTTCTATTACACCCCAAGGAGCCAAGAACGAAGCCTTGCAAATTCTCTGCGCCGTCTTACTTACCGCAGAGCCAGTAGAAATCAGTAATATTCCGGACATCGTTGATGTCAATAAACTCATTGCCCTCTTGGGTTCTTTGGGAGTTAAGGTCGAAAAACTTGGTCCTGGCCAGTATCGTTTTCAGGCCGATAATGTAGACTTAGACTACCTCCAATCCGATGATTTCAAGCGAGATGGTCGAGGTCTTCGAGGTTCCATTATGCTAGTCGGTCCACTCCTTGGGCGGTTTGGTAAAGGCTATATCCCAAAACCAGGAGGAGATAAGATTGGCCGCAGACGTCTCGATACCCATTTTGAAGGTTTTATCAAATTAGGTGCTCGTTTCCGTTACAACCGAGAAGAGTACTTCTATGGTGTTGAGGCCGAAAAATTAACAGGGACTTATATGCTTCTTGATGAGGCATCGGTCACCGGAACGGCGAATATTGTGATGGCCGCTGTTCTGGCGGAAGGGGAAACCACCATCTACAATGCCGCTTGTGAGCCGTATCTGCAGCAGCTTTGTAAAATGCTGGTCCGAATGGGAGCCAAGATTGAAGGCATCGGCTCTAACCTTTTGAAGATTCAAGGGGTGAACAGTTTAAATGGAACGACTCACCGCATGTTGCCCGACATGATTGAGATCGGCAGTTGGATCGGCCTTGCCGCCATGACACGCAGCGAATTGCGTATTAAAGACGTGAGCTGGAATGACTTGGGTCAAATACCCAATGCTTTTCAACGCCTGGGAATTCAAGTCAATCGCGAGAATGATGATATTTTAATTCCCGCCCATACCGATGGATATGCCATCCAAAATTTTATTGACGGTTCGATTATGACAATCGCTGATGCTCCATGGCCGGGATTAACACCGGATTTATTGAGTATTATCCTTGTGGTTGCCATTCAATCCAGAGGGGAAGTGGTTATTCACCAGAAAATGTTTGAGAGCCGCCTATTCTTCGTTGATAAGCTCATTGATATGGGGGCGAAGATCATTTTATGTGATCCGCACAGGGCTACCGTCATCGGTCACGATTTTCAATCTCAATTGAAAGCGACCAATATGACCTCTCCTGATATTCGTGCAGGTGTTTCCTTATTGATCGCAGCTCTGTCGGCCAAAGGAACTTCGACTATTCACAATATCGAGCAAATTGATCGGGGTTACGAGCGAATTGATGAGCGTCTTCGAAATATTGGTGCAGTAATTACCCGAAACGCGTAAAAGAGAGTACCTCCAAAGCGAATAGTGCAGTCCAACTCCACGAACGAATATAGTTTTTGGAGATTAGGCTCTTAAGATCGCTTTCATCGTAATGACCACTGCTGATTTTGGTGTGCAGGGGAATAAAAATCCCCATAGTCATCACCCAGGTAATTCCAACACAGATGCATTTTGCGATGCTGAGGGCTCCGAAATCTTCAACGAGTAAGAACGCGTATCCCAATACCTGTAACACCATTAAAGGTCCCGCAATTCTACCCATTCTGGGCGCATACTTGTTGTGCCAGGGCAAGAAGTTTTCTTTAGAATAATACGGAAAGGAAGGATAAATCATCCACTGCACTGTCCAAATAAGGACCAGTGTACCGGCATCCAGTACTAATAAAAAGGTTTTAAGTCCAATAAGATCCGTAAACATGAGCGTCCTTTCTTCAGGAAAGCTCCAGGATTTCTCTTAGTTCATCGAAAAAAGTCAAGGCGAGGGGATTGGGTTTTTCGAGTGCTTTTGAAGATTCGAAAATCTGATCCACCATACCCAATTTGTACTGAGAGGCTCCCTGGGGGTCTCCGAAATCGTGAAATGCCATACTCCATTGATCGAAGAGTCGGTCCTCTAATTCATGCTGACCCAAGAATTGAATATTGGTGTGTCTGTCGTCGGCTTGAATTCGTTCAAAAAGCGCATTGACTTCTTTTTCAGGCCCTTCGATCAATTGCATAAATTGTTGCTTGTGGTAAACCAAGCAACCCGTAATCCGATTAGCGCTATTCGAATCACGGGCAATGCTAAGCATTTTATAGATTTTGGGAATATCGAAACCTTCTACGGCTTCCGATTTATAGATAATGGAGAGCATAAACAAATAATAGCTTACGCCAACTAAAATAAATATTTTTGTTTAACTGTAAAAGGGTCATATTAGCTAAAATGCTCATAAACAATAAACAAACCTTCAAACAAATAGGCTTTTTTGTTCTATTCTGTTTATTGTCAGGGAGTTTCTTTGTGGCCATCCGGGTAAAGTGCAAATCGACCTTCTGTAGATTCATGCACCGGATCAGCGTGCCGCCACGGCCAGCCTCCAAATTGTGTCAATCGATAATTTTCGAAAGCCTTTTGCATTTCTTCCGGACTGTTGGTGACAAAAGGACCTTGTTGAACCACTGGTTCGCCTATGGGTTTGGCTTGCAGTAAGAGTAAACGTATCTCTGACTCTGCTTTAATGGTCAGGGCTGCCCCGGATTCAAAATGAATGCCCTGGCTGTTGGTTAGCACTTTCCCATTGACAAGTGCCTTTACACCATCGTAAAGGAATACACTCCCTTGGGGGTGGTTTCCAGCTTCAAATCCCCATTCTGCGCCGGCCTCCATGGCAATATCCCAAATCCGTACGCCATGGTCTGGGTCATTGGCCCAACTATCCGGAGGGGCATCAAGAGCTTCGGTAGCCCCATTTGAACCTGAAATGAGGCGAATAAGAGTGTCGTTTGATTCGATTTTAGGAATCTTTTCGTGCCATAACATCTTAAAGTGGGGCGGAGCCTGCTTGCTTTTTGCTGGCAGATTAAGCCAAATCTGAAAGAGTTCTAATGGATTTTCGGCTTCTTGGTCCAGCAGAGGAAACATTTCGCTGTGTTGTACTCCTGAACCTGCCGTCATCCACTGCACATCACCCTGTCCGAAACGACCGGCAGCACCCAAGGAATCTGCATGGTCACAAAAGCCGGTTTTTACAATGGTTACGGTTTCGAAACCACAGTGCGGATGGTACGGAAATCCAGGTATCGTTTGTCCATGGTACATTCTCCAGGGCAAAGCCGGATTGAAGTCCTGCCCTATGGGCCGGCCTTCTAATAAGACGGGTTTTGGTCCGAGTTCCGCGGTACCTTCTGGGTACTGATCCTGGTGATAGACACAAAAGAGAAATGGGTCTCGAGTAGGCCAGGGCCCAGGACCAATCGTAAAGGGTACTCCGTTTTGCTGCATAGTTTTTAGTTGTTTGCGATGGGTGGTGGACCTTCTGGAATCATGGCCTTATAGACCTCGTCTCCTTTTCTTTCTCGGTATTCGGCTTTGACTTCTTCCACCCATTTTGGATTTTCAAAGAGATCAAGCATGGTCATGCCCATGGCCTTGGAGGCATAGATCATCCCTTTGTGGCCAATGCTCATCCCTCCGCATGCGACAACAGCCCAGCTGTGCCAGGGGGTGTCTTTTGGAGCGGTAGTGACCCGAAGATTGATGTTGGCTACATTCCAACTCACATCTCCTACATCTGTAGATCCGCCACCGGGATTCTCACGTGTATCTCGCAGAGGAGTGATTTTACCGTCCATTCCAACCTGGTCTTTGCCGGTTACTTCCTGAATTTTCTTGCCAAATACAGTTTCTTCCGGGCTGTATTCGATCGGACCGAGTAGCTCCAAATTGTCTTGCATGATAGCACCTCCTCGGCGGTTGACCAGCACTTCGTATATACCCGAAATCAAACTGATCTTATAATCTACATTGGCCATAATGGCCGCTCCCTCTGCCATTTTTTGAACCTGTTCGTAAACCGGTAGCATGCCGCTTCTCTTGGTATCCCGTACCCGAACCCAGAGCCTGGAGTAATCCGGAACTACGTTTACTACTTGCCCTCCGTCTTGGATATGGTAATGGATGCGAACGGTGGGTTTAACGTGTTCGCGGTAGTAATT
>CAZLGZ010000184.1:0-5284 GCA_964558965.1 uncultured Flavobacteriaceae bacterium | reverse complement strand
ATTGCCATAGCATAAGTAGGTTAAGTTTATGGTAAGATTTGGGACGAAAAGGACGAGGTAACTCGTCCTTTTCTATTTTGTTTAACTTTTTGTCTTTCAGCAGGTTCCAAACAAGCACAAAAAAACCCCTCCAAAATGGAGAGGTTTCTTTTCCCGTAAAACGGCCTGTCTTATTTCTTCGCTTCGTAAGCTGCTCCAACCTTTGACCAGTCAATAACATTGAAAAATGCATTGATATAATCCGGACGACGGTTTTGGTAGTTCAAGTAGTAGGCGTGCTCCCAAACATCCAATCCAAGAATAGGATATCCTTCACATCCAACTCCAGGCATCAAAGGATTGTCCTGGTTCGGCGTTGAACAAACTTCAACTTTTCCTCCTGGGTGAACACACAACCAGGCCCATCCCGAACCAAAGCGTGTCGCAGCAGCGGCGGCAAAGGCTTCTTTGAATGCATCAAATGAGCCAAAAGCGGCATCAATAGCATCAGCGAGTGCTCCTGATGGAGTTCCACCCCCTTGAGGAGACATGACATCCCAGAACAAGTTGTGGTTAAAGTAACCCCCACCGTTGTTGCGCACTGCACCATTATTCATATCCAGACCTGTCAAGATGTCTTCGATGGATTTTCCAGCGAGATCCGTTCCTTCAACAGCTCCGTTCAATTTAGTTGTATATCCATTGTGGTGCTTGGTGTGATGGATCTCCATAGTACGTGCATCAATATGGGGCTCCAAAGCATCATAAGCATATCCCAAATTCGGTAATTCAAAAGCCATGATCTTTTCTTTTAGAGTTCAATAGTGCAAAAATACGGCAGCTTAGAGAAAATCACCAATCCGAGCCACAATCATTAAATTCGTGAGTAAAACAATTCCTATTTCCTCATTTCGTATTTACAGCGCCTCCGCCGGCTCCGGTAAAACCTACCAGCTCACTCGTTCCTTTCTCGAACTGGTTCTCCGGCCTTCGAGCCCTTTGGCTTTTCGAAGAGTGCTTGCCTTGACGTTCACCAACAAGGCGGTCAACGAAATGAAGGATAGACTGTTGGAACGCCTTTTGGAATTTTCTGGCCTTAAACCCCTGGCTGGGCACCAAGGACTCTTTGATGAATTGGCTCAAGAATGGGGATGGACACCGCAAAAAATGCAGGCCAAAAGCCTTCGCGTTTTGCGGGCCATTCTACACCACTACAGTTATCTTGAGGTGAGTACCCTGGACCGATTTGCACACCGGATCATCAGGACTTTCGCCCAAGACCTTAAACTCCCAGCTTCCTTTGAAATCGTGTTGGATACCGAAAGCATTCAAAAAGAAACGGTCAGTCGCCTGTGGGCCAAACTCGACCAGGATCCCGAATTGTCTGCCTTACTCATCGATTTTAGTTGGACCAAAATAGACCAGAATAAAAGCTGGGACGTCAGTCACGACCTCATGCAACTCGGCAAACGCCTTTTTCAGGAACAGCACCGCGCTCACCTGGACCATCTTCCGGTCTGGTCCGCTGCCGAGTGGAAAGGGCTGGAAAGCAGAATGCAAAAGGAAGTAGATCAAATCGAAAAACGAGGGGCTGAACAAGTGGCTTCCCTGCTCAGCGAAATTGAATCCCGGGGTCTGGCATCGGATTTTCACGGCACCCGACTGAACACCTTAAAAAACATTCAACAAAAAGGATTAGACCTGAGCAGCCTGGACAAAACCCATTACCGGGGCTTAATAGAGGGCGAGGGAGGGAAAGCATCGGAACTCCCCCCTGACTTTTCTGAAAAACTCAAAACCGAAATGGCCGAGCTAGTTCGGGGAACTCGTCGCAAAAAATTGCTGGAAAATTGGACTAAAAACGTCCGAACACTTGCGCTCTTATCCGCTTTTAAAAAAGAGTATGAGCACTATTGTGAGGAAGCCCAACTCCTGCCACTGGCGGAGTTCAACCGCTTGCTTTCGGAGCAAATCAAAGAGCAACCGGCGCCCTACCTGTACGAACGCTTGGGTACCCAATACAACCATTTTTTAATCGACGAGTTTCAGGACACTTCTATTTTGCAGTGGTCTAACCTGGTCCCCTTAATCGGCCACGCTATTGAAGGGCAGGATGAACAAGGCAAAAGCGGTTCTCTTCTTCTGGTTGGCGACGCAAAACAGGCGATCTACCGCTGGAGAGGGGGATATCCGGAACAGTTTATCGATCTGATTTTTGGAAGAGAAAACCCCTTTCAGCCCGACCCTCTCCAACTCGAATTGGAATCCAACTGGAGAAGTGCTCCTGCCCTGGTGGATTTCAACAACCGTTTTTTTCGGTTTTTAGCACAGGCCCTGGACCTACCCCTGCACCAAAATCTCTTTGAAGAAAAAAGTGAGCAAGAGGCGCAACGCACCAATCCCGGAAAAGTCGAACTGAGCTTTGGTCCGGAAGGTCTGTCTGCTGACGAGGAAGTCGAATGGACGTTGTCTGATTTAGAAGACCGACTGGAACAACTCCGGCTGGAGGGAGTAGCTTATTCGGATATCTGTATCCTGACGCGAACCAATGCCCTGGCCCGTTCGGTTGCACAATACTTATTGGAGCACGAGTGGCCTCTGGTTTCGCCTGATGCCTTGTTGATTGATGACCATCCTCAAGTGCAGCTTTTACTTTCTTTCTTAAGACACTTAGCAGCGCCTCAAGAAAAAGAACCCATTTACGAGGTTTGCCTTCACTTCGCCAAGGAAGAAGAAGATGTTCACGCCCAATTGCAGGCATGGATGGCCAATTTTGAGGCCTTTCTTCAAGAACGATTCGGTATAGATACCCCATCGCTTTCTTATTTGGGACTCTATGAGCTCTGTGTAGAATTGGCCGCTCGGCTCGGGCTGGTCGACAAAGGCCAAGCCTATATTGCCGCCTTTTTGGAAGAGGTTCTGGTTTTCGAACGCAAAGAAGGAAACCAACTCCTTGCCTTTTTGGATTATTGGAGTGACCGGGCAGCCCGCAAAACCCTGCCTACTCCTGAAGGCCTAGACGCCATTCAACTCATGACCATTCACAAAGCGAAAGGACTGGAGTTTCGGGTGGTTCTTTTCCCTTTTGCCGATCGACAATCCCAACGCCTGCACGAACAACAAATTTGGGTGCCTGCTGAGGAACTAGGCGAAAGCGAACTTCCTGTTCTTCCACTAAACTGTGGAGCCGATATGCTGGAATACCCCGAAAGTGTTCTGCCTTATACCCAAAGCGAATGGGGTCAACAGCAATTGGACCAAATCAATGTGATTTACGTGGCCTTGACCCGTGCAGCACAGGCACTATACCTCTGGTCCGGTCGCCGCAAAACATTGGGAAAAGGAGCCGGTATTCCCCTTGGCTATTGGCTACCCGCCTTCATCCAAAGCGAAGGCCGTTGGGACGAAGGGCAAAAGACCTATTCCTGGCCCGCTGAGGGGACACTCGAGTGGAAGACCCAATCTGCACCGGGTGAACAGCCCAAGAACTGGCGTTACCAACTCCCGGAAAAGAAATACAGTCGTTTTCTCAAGCACCCTCCTGTTGAGTCTTTTTCAGACGAAGTGCGGAAAGCGCGTCTTCGCGGAGACTTGATTCACGAAGCCCTGGGACATATTCATACCCTGGCTGATATCCCTCTGGCCTGCGAATCCGTTCAGGCAGAGGCCAAACGAATTGGTTTGGAATTGTCTGAACTCAGCCAGCAATTGACCCAATTGGTCGAATCTCCTGAGCTAGAAATGTTCTTTCGAAAGGGAGTACAGGGGCACAACGAAAAAGAGATGATTTCGGCCAGCGGGGAACTCATGCGACCCGACCGCTTGATTTTAGAAGAAGACGGAGCAATCTTGCTGGAATACAAAACAGGACAGGCGAGAGAACAACACCGGCGCCAACTGCAGTCTTATGGTGAGCTGCTCAACGAAATGGGGCTGCCTCCAAAAACCATGGCTTTGGTTTACCTACAAGACCCTCCAGAGGTTGTATTTTTGTAATTCGACAATACCTATATAATGTACGGAGCCATACAACAACATTTACAAGAAGAGCTCGAAGCCATTCGCGAATCGGGACTTTTTAAAAAAGAAAGAATTATCACCTCACCTCAGGAAGCGGTTATCCAATTAGAGAGTGGTGAAGAAGTAATCAACTTTTGCGCAAACAATTACCTCGGCTTATCGAATCATCCTGAGGTCGTACAAGCAGCGAAAGACGCCTTAGACAGCCACGGTTTTGGTATGTCGTCTGTACGCTTTATCTGCGGAACACAAGACATCCACAAAAAATTGGAGGCAGCCATTGCAGAATATTACCAAACGGAAGACACCATCTTATACGCCGCCGCCTTTGACGCCAATGGCGGACTGTTTGAACCTCTTCTTACTGCAGAAGACGCTATTATATCGGATGCACTGAACCACGCTTCCATCATTGACGGGGTACGCTTGTGCAAGGCCAAACGCTACCGATACGCCAACAACGATATGGCGGATTTAGAAAAGCAGTTGCAACAGGCCCAAGCGGATGGCGCTCGATTTAAGATGATTGTCACGGACGGGGTCTTTTCTATGGATGGTCTATTGGCTCCCCTGGATGCCATTTGCGATCTCGCTGATCAATACGACGCCCTGGTGATGATTGACGAATGCCACGCGGCAGGTTTTATCGGGGTAGAAGGAAAGGGTACCCTGCAAGAAAAAGGGGTCATGGATCGAGTCGATATCATTACCGGAACCCTCGGAAAAGCCCTTGGAGGCGCCATGGGTGGATACACGACCGGAAAAAAAGAGGTGATCGAAATGCTGCGCCAAAGAAGTCGTCCCTACCTGTTTTCCAACTCTTTAGCTCCCTCAATTGTCGGAGCCAGCCTAAAAGTTTTTGATCTTTTAAAGAAAGATTCAAGCTTAAGGCAACAACTTCGTACCAACACGCGTTACTTCAAGGACCAAATGAAAGCAGCAGGCTTTGATATCATTGATGGAGAGTCTGCTATTGTACCGGTCATGCTGTACGACGCGAAGTTATCTCAAGAGATGGCGGACCGTTTGTTGAAGGAAGGGATCTACGTAATTGGGTTTTTCTATCCGGTTGTACCTAAAGAAAAAGCCCGAATTCGTGTTCAGCTTTCGGCAGCACACAATCGAGAACATCTCGATAAGGCAATCGCCGCTTTCGTTACTGTAGGAAAGGATTTAGGGGTAATTTAATCTCCAAATTTTTTCGTTAAACAAGGCGAAAAAAAATAAGAATATGATTTTGTTAATAGCTTTTAACAACTTACATTTGCTGCTGATAAACACTTAA
>CAZLGZ010000183.1:0-5381 GCA_964558965.1 uncultured Flavobacteriaceae bacterium | reverse complement strand
CGAAAACCCCGTGAGTCAGTTCTATCCGAGTTTTCCGCAAGGAGAAAAGATTAGCCTCTCCATGCTTCTTGACCATACCTCAGGTCTACCTCGTGAGTTTGCTGATTTTGAAGGAGACAAACAGGATCTCAGCCGTGAAGAAATCATACAGATTACCTTAGCCCAAGACTTACTTTTTGAACCAGGAACAGATTCCCAATATTCCAATCCTGCTTACGAGCTTCTCTACGATATCATCTCCAAACAGTACGGTAATTCCTTTTCACAAACCCTGGTCAATGAGATTTTCGACCCTTTGCAAATGATCAACAGCGGAGGGCATTTTTTCACGGACCAAGAAGCTCCAAGTCAACTGGCGAAAAATCACGTTTTTAAAGACAGCGTTCAGGTAAGGGTCCCTAATTTGCTAAAAGAAGATTTTAAAACGTCCCGCATCTATTCAACAGCGGAGGATTTGCGGCTTTTCCTAAAGCAGCTTAAAACGGATTCTCTTGCGAGGTCTATGCAAAATAAGTTGGGGATCATTGCAAAGGATGGGGGTTCCGATGGCATCCGAGCCCAGGTGTACCTGGACACCAAGAACGACTTTGAATTTGTTTTGTTGGCCAATTCCGATGTGATTCCGTTTTTCAAAACCATCGAGGACTTTGCCAAGATGATGCGTGCAGAAGAAGTCGAAATCCCCAAGGAGATCAACCGTGTAGCGATTGAATTGACACCTGCTCAAATGATCCCTTTTGAAGGAGATTACTCTTTTGCGGATTTTGGCGGACTCATCTTAACGGTAAAGGTGGAAGACGGACAATTGGTGGTCCTACAGAATGGTGAAGTCATCGCTCAGATGCAGGCCGAAAGCGAACGCGTCTTTTTTGAGGATCCGAAAGCCGCAGAATCTTTTGAATTCATACCCAATGAGCAGGGCAGTTTTGATGTGTTGATGGGTTGGAAAGGGATTACCCTAAAAGGGGTGCGCCAATAAGATTCTCACTTTACTGTAACAGCAGAGAGATAACCCTATCTTTATTCTCATGAAAAAGATACTCCTCATCTGTGCGTTTAGCCTACTGCTTATCCCCTTTTCACAAGCCCAAGAACCGACCTGCGACTGCAAGGGAGACCTCGAATTTTTAACTAAAAAGGTCAAAAAAATCCCCTCCTTTAAAAGGAACAAAGACGCTTATTTGAAAAAGTATGCCGAGGTCAGCGGCGAGGTTTCAAGTAGTACGCACTATTTTGCATGTTTTGAACGAATTCAACAGTTGCTCCTCACCCTTGAGGATTGGCATATGGGAGTATATGAGACCTACCCCAAGGACTCTATGTTGGTCACTGTTGTTTATCCGCGCTATTCCGGTAGTTTAACGGAGCTGGAAGAGCAACTTTCCTCTAAATCCTCCAGCGATATTGAAGGAATCTATTACGGCAAGGGACGTTACCGCTTTGGTTTGGTTTATAACCAAGAAGAGAATCTCTACAACGGAGTCTTATTTGAAAGTCAATCCCCCCGATGGAAAGCCGGAGATATTTTCTTGCAACTTCGACCCCAAGAAGGAAAAGCATTTTCTATGCTTTGGGGCCAGTACCCAAGTACCCGAGCAGTCACAACCTACACCAAGATACAAGAGGGGCTCTTCTTGTCCTGGGGGTTTGTAAAAGACACCTTGGCCACTTATTACAACCGAACACCTTATCCCAAAAGACAATACGTTTATAAAGCTCTCAATGAACAGGTAGATTACATCAAGGTGGGTAGTTTTAAGTCTTTTTACCCCACACTCAAAGAGGCCGAAGACTTTTACCGGTCCATACAAGGCAAACTCAATAAGAAGCACCTGATTTTGGACCTACGCGATAACGGCGGTGGTGGAGATCGGAATTCCGATATTCTGTTGGAACAATTGCTGGCCTATCTAAAGCAAGGTCACCTGCATATCATGACCAATGCCGTGACGGGAAGTAATGCCGAACAGTTCAGCGTCAAACTGAAAAAAATGGAGAATGTCACCAGCTATGGAGGCACTACCTTGGGAGCATTGGCTTACGAGAAGAAAGGAAAGGTCACTCATACCCTACCTTCCACTGGATTTTTAGTGGCCCTTCCTACCAAAGTCCACAAGGAATTTCTCCCCTTCGAAACACGTGGTGTTTCTCCAGATATTCCTTTAGAATTGGGCTCGAGTTGGATACAACAGATCGTGGATCGCATCTTGAGTAAGGAATAGACCATCAAGGTTGCGTAAAAAGTTATCTTTAAGCAACAACCAATACCGAGAACATGGACAAAGCTCTGAAAACCATGATTGACAATATGCCTGAAAAGACGGGTAAGTCATTGGAAGAATGGAAAGTCATTTTAAAAGAAAAAGGATTTGCAAAACACTCCGAAGGAGTTAAGTTTTTAAAAACCGAGCATCAAGTCACCCACGGTTTTGCAAACACCATCGTTACGCTGAGCAAAGAAGAGAACAATTCTGAAGAAGATCTTGTCAGCGCTCAATACAAAGGAAAGGAAGGCCTCTTCCCTATCTACGAGTCGCTGATTGGCTTTGTAAAGACTCTCGGAAGCGATGTTACAATCACCCCTAAAAAAGGCAGTGTGAGTATTATCCGCAAGCGGCAATTCATACTGATTAAACCAGCGACCAAAAGCCGAATTGATCTTGGCTTTAAGTTAAAAGACAAGCCCACCACCGATCGTCTTGAAAATTCAGGCCCTTTCGGCACCATGTGTACACACCGGGTACAATTAACCGATACGGCCCAAGTCGATCCCGAATTAAAGGACTGGATAAAAGAAGCCTACGAGAAGTCTGTTTAGAGATCAAAATGCCCCTTCAAAACCCTTACCTGTTTTCTTCTGAGCGTTTAGGATTCCGCAACTGGACATCCGAAGACTTGGATGAAATAGCAGCACTCTGTGCAGATCCGGAGGTCATGAAGCACTTTCCCGCCACCCTGACCCGAGAAGAAAGCGAAGCTTATCTGCAACGGCTGCAAGCACATTACGATACTTACGGTTATAACTATTACGCTGTAGAAAGATTGGAAAATGGCGAATGGATTGGGTTTATTGGTTTGACCTATCAGACCTATGAGGTGGATTTTTTGCCAGCTACGGATATCGGTTGGCGGCTCAAGCAGTCCGCCTGGGGAAAGGGTTATGCAACCGAAGGTGCCAAGAGGTGTCTCGCACATGGCTTTGAAACCCTCGGTCTTAAGCGCATTGTTTCTACCTGTGTCATTCAGAATACCCCATCGGAAAACGTGATGCAAAAAATAGGGATGACCCGTAAGGGTGAATTCAACCACCCCAAATTAGGGGATTACCCCGATTACCTGCGTTGTGTTTGGTATGAGATTAATGCTCCTGAGACAAACGACTAAACGGTTGTTTCTTCTTGTAAGTCAAAGATCTCCACAACCATTCTGCCGGCCCAAAATGAAAATAACGCAACCAGATAGGGCTCCAAATCATTTGCAGAACCCAGATGGCTCCTACCACATAATACAGTTCATAACGCTGTAGCTTATTGAAATAACCGAGACCAAAGCCATAAAATACAAAGGCCGCTAGAATACTTTGCATGAGGTAATTGGTCAGGGCCATTCGTCCCACAGAAGCGATGACAGAATTCAAGAAGCCCAGAACCCTCCACCGAATAAAGAGCATGACCAAGCCAATATGACCCAGGGTGACGAAGAACCGCCCTAGATGATAGGTTTGGGCCGATTTTTCGGCAGCTAATCGGCTGAACCCAGAAGCCACTTCGGCCTGAACCTCAATGTAATTGACGGCTAAGCCAACTCCATACCCGACAAGAGTAAAGAGCAAATAGAACCCTGTGGAACGCTGGTTTTGAAGAATTCCCCATTTAAAAAAGGCCATTCCCATAAAAATCATCGCCAAAACATCCCATGGACCGTATCTGTAAATAAAGCTTGTTTCCATCCAGATGACCTCTGGTGCCTTCGTCGAAAAGGCATCTGCATAGGAACCCTGCATTCCTTCTACTATCTTTTCTACCTCTTCTTTTGGAGGCTTACTCAGGGCCTTTTCCATAGCAGCCAAATCTCCTTTTTGTTGCTCCGACAAGGAATCCCCCTGTTTCTTGAGCAACTCTATGGCCTGCCCTTTCTCTACTACCACCTTCTTTTCTTGATAATTGCTGATGTCAATCATTGCCCCAGCCAGCATCAGGCAAAAACTCAAAATCATTAACCATTTAGCCTTGGTATTACGGAAAGGAAATAGCATCATTCCGAAAATCGCGTACTGGTATAAAATGTCGCCTTCCCAAAGGAGAACGAAAGCATGTATAATACCAAAAACCAATAGCCAGAGGACCCGGCGATAGTAAATATCAGCGGTTTCCAGACCGGCTTCCCTTTTTTCTAATCGTTGCGTAAGAAGGATAACACCGGCACCATATAAGAGCGTGAATAACCCCCGCATGGTTCCTTCGAAAAAGAGACTAGTGGCTATCCATGTTTTAAGGTTAAGTCCCTCTGAACCTCCTGCAATCGTTGGGTCCATATAGGCCCAAGGCAGACCAAAGCCAACGATGTTCATGAGAAGGATACCCAAAACGGCAAAGCCGCGAATAATGTCAAGAGAATCTATACGATCTGAAGCCACTACAGGCTTAAAAGTGGAAGAAGACATACTTTATAGGTTGATTGCGACAGTGAAGATACTCAAGTTCGCTTGGAAGAAAGGTCCATCTTCTGCGATCAGGCATCAAAAAAAAGAAAATGACCGGAATTCCTATACAGATAGTTACATTTAGAAAAAATCAACACCTGTCTCGATGTCTATTGCACCTTCAAAAACCGCATTAACCTATAGCCTCTCTCTTTTTTTTGAAAGGGCTTCCTTTTGGGGAATCCGTTCGCTCTTCTTTATTTTCTTTATGGAGAACGCGCCAGAGATGACCACCGGTGCTATGCAAACCATCATCCTATATTTAGGGATAGGTCTGGCTTTTACTGGAGTTCTTGGAGGCCTCATCGGAGATCTTGCACTGGGCAATAGAAAGACCATGCTTCTTGGAGCCTTACTATCTGTAGTTGGCACCTCGATTTTGAGTTTAATGAGCCCTGATTATTTTATGATAGGCTTAGGCATCCTGGTCTTAAGCTCTGGTTTTTTTGGCCCCAACCTCAGGGCGAATTTCGGAAAGAATTATTTGGATAGGATTCCAAAGATGGATGCGGGCTTCTCGTTTATGCACTTTGCTATGTATTCTGGAGGTTTTGTGGGGACAGCACTAACCAATATGATCGCCAATGCATGGAGTACCCAGCATGGATTCATTTTTGCGGCCTTCCTTGGCGTACTTGCGTTTGTAACTCTTCTTTTCTCCGGAGAGTTGAGATTTGAT
>CAZLGZ010000182.1:0-5382 GCA_964558965.1 uncultured Flavobacteriaceae bacterium | reverse complement strand
GTGTGGTCTTTCAATTGGCTCACATCATTGAAGATGCCGAAACTCCTCTACCAGATGAGAGTGGAAACATGAAGAACACCTGGGCTATTCACCAGTTGTTTACCACGGTTAACTTCGGTACAAAAAGCCGCATTTTGAATTGGTTTACGGGAGGGCTTAACCACCAGGTAGAGCACCATATTTTCCCACACATTAGCCACGTCCACTACACCAAGATCTCGAAGATCGTAAAGGAAACGGCTAAGGAATTCAATTTGCCTTACAACGAGTACAAGTCCATGCAATCGGCTGTACTTTCACACTTCCGCCACTTAAAAGAATTGGGAAGAAATCCGGCCATGGCCTAACATCTTCTTTCTTTTTTGTGAATTGAGTTGATTTTTCTTCAACAGTCGGTCTGTTCTTTAAAGAAAGCCTGCTACCTTTGGGGCTTTTGATAAAAGAACATCCTTATGTCCACTGAACAATCGCTCTCGCAACGGATCCAAAACATGGAAACTTCGGCCACTTTGGCCATGGCAGCTCGCGCACGTGAATTGCGCGCTGAAGGAAAGGATATTATTGGTCTTAGTCTGGGAGAACCGGATTTTACCATTCCTGATTTCATCAAAGAAGCCGCTAAAAAAGCGATTGATCAGAACTACAGCAGTTACCCACCGGTTGACGGCTATGCTGAGCTCAAAACCGCTATTCAAACCAAGTTCAAAAGAGACAATGGTTTGGACTACGGACCCAAGCAAATCGTCGTTTCCACAGGAGCAAAACAATCCCTGTTCAATATTGCCATGGTGGTCTTGGACCAGGGTGACGAAGTGCTACTTCCGGCTCCCTATTGGGTGAGTTACCGCGACATTGTAAAACTCGCTGAAGGGGTACCTGTAGAGGTATCGACCAGTATCGAGACGGACTTCAAAATCACTCCAGACCAATTGCGAGCTGCTATTACGCCCAAGACGCGTATGTTGTGGTTCAGCTCTCCTTGTAACCCCAGCGGCTCTTTCTACAGTAAAGCAGAATTGGAAGCCCTGGCAGAAGTATTGAAGGAACACCCGAATATCGTAGTGGTATCGGATGAAATCTACGAACACATCAACTTTACCACCGCAGGGCACTGCAGCATTGCTTCTTTGGACGGTATGTACGACAGAACCGTTACGGTAAATGGGGTTTCAAAAGCCTTCGCCATGACTGGCTGGAGAATCGGTTATATCGGCGGACCGGAATGGATCGCCAGAGGCTGCAACAAGATTCAGGGACAGGTCACCAGTGGCGCGAACGCCATTGCGCAACGCGCTGTAATTACAGCCCTGGAAGCCCCTGTTGAGCGTATTCAATACATGATCGACGAATTCCACAACCGCCGAGACCTGGTCCTTCAACTACTGGGCGAAATTGACGGATTTAAGCTCAATGAACCCCAAGGAGCATTTTACGTATTTCCTGATATTTCGGCCTTCTTCGGCAGAGAATTCAAAGGGAAGAAGATCGAGAATGCCTCGGACTTTGCCTTGTATCTTCTAGAAGAGGCTCAGGTAGCGACAGTGACCGGTGCCGCCTTCGGTAGCCCAAACAACATTCGAATCTCTTACGCCGCCTCCGAAGAGGAATTGAAGGAAGCCATATCGCGCATCAAGCAAGCCCTTTCTTAGTGGGCCTTGGTCCAGAAGTAGGGATTGAATAAGATCAATACGGTAAAGAGTTCCAGACGCCCCAAAAGCATCAGGAAGCCACACCACCATTTTCCGAGGTCAGGCAGTCCGTTGTAGCTACTCACCGGATCAAGCGAACCCAGTGCGGGACCTACATTCCCTAAGGCTGAGGCCGCTCCACCAATGGCCGAAACAAAGTCCAGGCCTAAAAACCCGAGACCCAAGGCTCCAATGATGAAGAGAAGCATATAAAGGACGAAGAATCCGATGATATTAAAAACGATGGTTTCACTCACCGACTTATCGTTATAGCGAACCGGAATGATGGCATGCGGGTGCAAAGCCCGTTTAAATTCCAGGATTCCATTCTTGATAATGAGCAGGTGACGCACCACCTTAACTCCCCCCGCCGTAGAACCGGAAGATCCTCCCAAAAACATCAGGCCAAAGAAAAATATGGTCAAAAAGGGTGTCCAGGCCGTAAAGTCAGAAGATACAAAGCCGGTGGTGGTAACCACGGCTAAAACCTGGAAGAGTCCATGACGGAAGGCACTTTCTGCTGCTCCCCATACCATGGGGTGGGTTTCAGAAATACCCACCTCAGCGCCCCAGTAGATAACAGCGGTCGCTGTCAGGGTAAAAAGCAATATAAAACGCAGGTAGTACCGGAACTCTTCATCCATCCACACCCGTTTATACTTGCGGGTAAAGGCGTAGTAACTCAAGACGAAATTCGCACCGGCGAAAAACATAAAAAAGATAACGATGTACTGAATCACCGGTTGATCATTCCAATGAGCCAAACTGGCGTTCTTGGTCGAAAAACCACCAGTCGACATGGTCGACATGGCGTGGTTCAAGGCATCAAATAGACTCATACCCGCCGCCCAGAGCAGTAATGTTTCGGCCAGGGTATACCCTAGGTAGATGAGCCACAGCCTTTTCGCCGTATCGGTGATACGCGGGTGCAGCTTATCCCCACCCGGCCCAGGGGCTTCAGCAGCGAACAACTGCATCCCTCCTATCCCGAGCAGCGGCAGAATGGCGATAGCCAAAACTATAATCCCCATTCCTCCAATCCAGTGGGTTAGAGAGCGCCAAAACAAGATACCCGCGGGCAAAGACTCTATGTCCTCAAAAATGGTGGCTCCCGTGGTGGTATAGCCCGAGATGGTTTCAAAATAGGCGTTGGTTACCCCTCCACTAACCCCGGAGATCAGGTAGGGCAACATTCCCGAAACAGAGAGCAGCACCCAGCCAAGGGTAACAATGATGTATCCTTCCCTCTTGGCCACTTCCTTGCGGTGACCCCGGGTATAGAACATCGCCATCATGCCTATCAAAAGGGTAATAATGGCGCCTAATGCAATGTCTAAAGTAGTCGATCGGGGATCACCCGCCAGTGCACTGACGATTGTCGCGAGAAGCATAAATCCCCCGTTGAAAATCAACAGGAGGCCCATGATATGAACGATTATCCTCGCGTTCAGGTTCATCAATTAAATAGCTTTTCGATAGGACCAATGGCGCGCGGCAAGCAGCAAACAACCACCTTGTCTCCGGCTTTGATTTCAAAATCACCCAAGGCAATAATTCCGATTCCATCGCGAATCACTCCTCCAATAATGGCCTCCCGCGGAAAATCCATGTCCTTGATTTTTTGACCGGTCACCAGAGAACCGGCCTTTACCTCAAATTCAAGAATCTCTGCATTGAGGTTATTCAGACGCGTAAGAGCTAGGACTTTTCCTTTTCGGATATAGCGGAAAATAGTATTGGCCGCCAGAAGTTTTTTATTGATCAGGGTATCAATTCCGATGGAATGAGACAACTGAAAGTAATCCATGTTTTCCACCAAAGCGATGGTCTTCTTAATCTTTTTGGATTTGGCGACCAGGCAAGACATGATGTTGGTCTCTGAATTCCCGGTAACGGCAACAAAGGCATCCATGGACTCCAGGCTTTCTTCCTCGAGAAGTTCGGCCTTTCGCCCGTCACCGTTAATGACCAAGGCATTCGGTAATTTATCGGCAATGTCGAATGCGCGTTCTTTCTGCTTTTCGATCAACTTGACATTGAAACGGTTGTGGCAGAGATCGCGAGCGGTTTTCATTCCGACACTACTTCCTCCCAGGACCATGACATTCTTGATTTCTTTCTTCTTCATCCCCGTCAACTTGTAGAGCTCTTCCACTCCCTCGTCTGCCGTAATGAAGTAAACCTGATCACCTTCCTTGAGCACCGTGTCACCACGCGGGACAACCGTATACTGCGTTCCCTTTCTTCTCAAAGCGATCGGCATAAAGTGTAATTCCGGAAAAATCGTCGCCGCTTCCTTCACCGACTTCCCTACAAAAGGGGCAGACTTCGGCAAGAACGCGCCCAAAAGGGTTAACAGTCCGCCCTCAAACTCATAAGTCTCATTAAAAGCGGATTGGCTCAAGAGCTGCTGAATTTCGGCCGCCGCCAGCTCTTCGGGAGAAATCAACTCGTCTATTCCTAATTGATCAAAGTCAATGGTTTCGCGGTGTTCCAAAAACTCGGTATTGCTGATACGCGCAATGGTCTTCTTACACCCCATTTGCTTGGCCAACATACACAAGGTAATGTTCGTCGCTTCAGAGGCTGTTACTCCAATCATAAGATCAGAGTTCTCAATATTCGCTTCCGTTAGAACCGCAATAGAGGTCGCATCTCCCCGGATAACTTTGATATCCAAGTGATTTTCGGCGTATACCAGACTGTTTTTGTCTGTGTCGATTAAGGTAATATCCTGTGCTTCGTAGGACAGTAGTTTTGCAAGGTGGAAGCCCACCTCACCTGCACCTGCAATGATGATTTTCATGCAAATATACTTGGGGCCACTTGGGTAATTCTTCAATAATGGGCCACCGTTTCGGGGGTAAAATTACCTAATTTTTGAACAGAAACCAGCACATCAGCAGACCGCTGTAGATGTCTTATCTTTGCAACCCCTTAAAATAGGGTCTGAATGGAAAAGAAAGTTGTCCCTTATAAAAAATCAAAACTGGGTAAAAAACAGCAGGTTACCCACATGTTTGATACCATATCCGAGAACTACGATCGCCTGAACCGTGTCATCACCCTGGGTATTGACTTGCGTTGGAGAAAGAAGGTGATCTCTTTGGCTACCGAACACGAACCAGAACGTGTTTTGGACGTAGCCACAGGAACAGGAGACCTCGCCATTGCCTTGGCCGAAAAAGGAAATGCACAAATCACCGGGCTGGACATTTCGCCAGGAATGCTGGAGGTCGGAAAGCAAAAGATCCAGAACAAACAATTGAGCAAACAGATTGATATGCTCATTGGAGACAGCGAAGAAATCCCTTTTGAAGACGACACCTTTGACACGGTTACGGTGGCTTTTGGTGTTCGCAATTTTGACAACCTGGAAACCGGGCTCAAAGAAATTCAGCGGGTCCTGAAACCCAAGGGGAAGTTGGTGATACTAGAAACCTCCGTTCCTGAAAAAGCGTTTTTCCGCTGGGGCTATAAAATATACTGCCAAAACTACTTGCCACTGGTCGGTAGATTGCTGTCCCGAGACGAGATGGCTTACTCCTATTTGTCAGAATCCGCCGCTCAATTCCCTCACGGAGAAAAATTCAACAATATTTTGGCCAAAAGCGGGTTTATAGATATCGAGAACATTCCCCAAACATTTGGGGCAGCGACCATCTATACAGCGTCAAAATAAATGAAAAAAGCA
>CAZLGZ010000181.1:0-5446 GCA_964558965.1 uncultured Flavobacteriaceae bacterium | reverse complement strand
GCGTAATTTCAGTTCTGGTTTGTCGCCATTTTTAAAGTAAAAGCCCACCCAATTGTAGTAGGAAATACGGCTTTGTAACAGGTCACAAATGCCTTGCATAGCGGCATCCGGGTTGGAGGCGTTGCTCTCGAGAAGTTGGAGGACTTCTTTTTTGAGTTCGGTAAAAACGGGGGATTTTTCAGTCGATGTCATGGATAAAAAATGAAGAGGCAAAGTTAAGAAATCCCACCCTTTTGTTAAGGTTCTAGGCCCAAAACACAAATGAATTATCTTTGTAGTATGGCAATAGGTAAATCCATTCTGGCTGTATCTTATTCCCTGCTGGTGCTCCTCTCGGGTATTTCCTGGCATGTGGAAGAGCACCACTGTATGGGTCGTGTGATGGATCGCGCCATTTTGGGTGATGCGGAATCCTGTGGAATG
This sequence comes from uncultured Flavobacteriaceae bacterium, assembly GCA_964558965.1. Taxonomy (GTDB): domain Bacteria; phylum Bacteroidota; class Bacteroidia; order Flavobacteriales; family Flavobacteriaceae; genus Aureicoccus. Next base: position 5,023 of record CAZLGZ010000181.1, on the reverse strand, counting down.
GAGGAGGCCAAAGCTCTTTGGGCCCAAACACTTCCTGATGGGTGTGATGAGCTGAGCAGCGATTTTCAGTGCTGCGACGACATTGCCTACGGAGTCGAAAAGCAGGACGAGATCCACGATCAGGTGGTTTCTTTTGTCGCTCTTCAGGCCACAAGGGTGTATGCATTGCCAAGTAGCCCCCTTGTTTATTCGCCCATTTCGGATTATTCGAATTCTTATCGGCCACCGCCACTTCTGGCTGGCCGCGATCGCCTGACCTGGATTCAGGTGTGCTTGATTTGATGTAGAGGTGTTTTCCGGATTTCCGGACCGCAACCTTATGGCCCTCTCCGGGCTAAATTCAAATCAATTTTTAGCAAATGAAAAAACATGTTTTAGCAGCCCTATTCCTCCTGGTAGGATGGAGTTGTTTGCAGGCGCAAGGCCCGCCCATAACGGCCGACAAGCCCATCATGCTTGGTGGAAATAGTTTTACGACCAAGACCTTGATGGAATTCCGAAATACCCAGCGTGGGGATTTCGCCTACATCCCATTGATGTTGCATTATTTACCGAGTTCCAACAGTTTGGTAGCCGTGCATATTCCTTTAATCGATTATAGTATCGATGGGGGGACTTCCGGAACGGAACTTTCCGACATCAAAATCATGGGAAAGTATCAGTTTTACCGAAAGGACGCTACAGGGAAGACTTTTCGAATGGTTCTCAAGACGATTCAGCAGTTGCCCACGGGACCTTCCTTGGATATGATGGATATAGCCACGGGTCAATACCAGAGTTATTTTGGTTGGATTGCGGGGTACGAGACCTTGCAATACGGAATCTCCAGTGAGATTGGCTACAACTGGATGCCCAATGGCAGCCTGAGTACCTTTCAACAGAAATTGGGTTTTGGTTTACCGCTCTTAAAACCGCAATACCCCAACAAACAGCTGAACCTCTATTTTGAGTACGCCAATGTATGGGTATTTGAACGCAGCTGGTACCAGCTGCTCTATGCGCAGGGAATACAGTACGCGCGCAAGAACATCACTTTTGACCTGGCCGTACAGGTTCCCTTAGTGAATGATGTGGCCGAAGGCCGAAAACTTAATCAGAGTATCTTTTTAGGGGCTCGCTACACTTTTTAATACAATTACTATGAAACGTTTTATACAAACCAGTTTACTATTGTTGTTCTGTACCACCGTTGTGGCCCAGAGTAGCCGAGATGTTTTTGAAGTTCAGGTCGACGGATTGGGTTGCCCTTTCTGTGCTTATGGCCTCGAAAAGAAATTCAAGGAATTTAAAGGGATCAAGAAAATCACCATCGATATTGAGACCGGAGATTTTCGTTTTGAATACCCTGCAGACCAGGCGTTGACCGCGGATCAAGTCGTCAAACAAGTCGAGAAGGCGGGTTATACACCCAAAACCTGGAAGATCACCCGAGCCGATGGGCAAGTGGAAACTTCTGAGGCTTTAGTGGCTAGCAGCGCTTCCGGCAATTCCGAAAAAGGAGAACTCATGGTACGAGGGGTTTGCGGCATGTGTAAGGCTCGTATCGAGAAGGCCACCTTGTCGATTGCAGGAGTGAGCGAGGCCAATTGGGATGTCGAAAGCAACCAATTGACTTTTGGGTATGACCCTTCCAAGGCTTCTTCCGATGCCGTCCGCGATGCTATTTTGGCTGCGGGACATGATGTGGAAAACAAAAAAGCAACCGATGAGGCGTACGACGCCTTGCCTCCCTGTTGCTTGTACAGAACCAAAAGCAAGCACTAATGAAGAAGTTCAGCAGTGTACTCCTACTCGGTTTGATCGCTTTGATTTCTTCCTGTGGAACAGAAGAAAAGGAGTGGTCTTTTCAGGAAACAGTTAATCTCGGAGAGGTCAGGCCTATCGGTCTGGCCTTGACCGATGAGGGTTTTTGGATTTCGGACGGCGATAACAACCGATTGGTTCAAACCGACCGAAATGGAACGGTTGCCCGTTATATCGACTCGTTAGAGCGCCCCATGCACTTGGATGTTGCGGAGGGTGTTGTCTATGTTCCGCAGTACGGGAATGACCGTATTGGCGTTTTTGCAGCCGATATTCTCCAGCAAACCCAGGGACCCGGTAATTTGGATGCGCCGGCAGGTGTCTCTGTTGCAGGAAATACCATGGCCGTTGCCGATTTCTACAACAACCAGGTACATTATAAGAACGAGCAAGGCCAGTGGAGTACTTTCGGCAAGAAAGGCAGCGAGCCAGGGGAGTTCTTGTACCCAACAGATGTACAGATTACCGAAGAGGGGATCTGGGTTGCCGATGCCTACAATCACCGCGCCCAGCTGATCGATTTTGAGGGCCAATCGTTGGCCGTTATCGGAGAAGAACAAGACCTCAATGCAGCGACGGGTATCTGGGTGACCGAGACCGAAGTCTTTCTGACCGATTTTGAGAATGATCGTGTATGGGTATTCAACAAGCAGGGAGAAGTGCTTCAGCTGCTCGATGAGGGGGTCGAAAAACCAACGGATATGATCAGTGAAGGGGAGTCTCTTTGGGTAGCGAACTTTAGAAAAGGCGAATTGCTCAAGTTCACCCTAACACCGGTTCAAAAAAAGTAGGTGATGAAACAGGAGACACGAATTCAGGGAATGACCTGTTCGGGCTGCGTCGCCTCGGTTAAGCAAACCTTGGAGGCTCATCCGTCGATTCGCCAGGCCGAAATTGAACTGGCATCCGGCAAGGTAAGCCTCGAGGTCGAAGAAACCGTTTCGTCAGGCAGCTTACAAGCACTGTTTCCGGAGAAGTACATTGTAGTTGACCCGGATCGAGCAGTTCCGGAAGTAAAGGAAAAACCGGTCCAAAGCAAATGGAGGCAATTGCGCCCGCTTTGGTTGGTGTTCTCCGGAATCCTGATCACAAGTTTGCTCTTGAATTCAGGGAGCTGGCAAAGAGGGTCCATCATGTTGGATTCCATGGGACTCTTTTACCTGGTTTTTGGGTTATTTAAACTCTTGGACTACAAGAATTTTCCGGCGAGTTTTCGGATGTACGATCCTTTGGCCAAAGCGGTTCCCACTTATGCCTGGGCGTACCCCTTTATTGAGCTCGTTCTGGCCGCTCTCTTTTTGAGTCGTTTTGCCGTGCCACTGGCGCTGGGGTTGACCTTGGTTATTCTTGGAATCACCACCTATGGTGTGCTGAAGGTATTGCGAAGTAAAACCACCATTCAATGTGCCTGTCTGGGAACGGCGCTCAAGTTGCCGATGACCGAAGCGACCCTCATTGAAAATCTTCTGATGATCGCCATGGCCCTTTGGATGCTTCCGGCCTATGGGTATTTGCTGTAAGCAGAAATAAAAAAACCGGCCCTTTTGAGGCCGGTTTTTTATTGTATGGAGGACAGATTACATCATGCCTGGCATTCCGCCACCTCCCATTGGAGGACCAGCAGGAGCATCTTCTTTGATGTCTGTCAAGGCGCATTCTGTTGTAAGGATCATTCCAGAAACAGAAGCAGCGTTTTCTAGTGCTACACGCGTCACTTTCGTCGGGTCAATGATACCCGCCTTCATCATTTCGGTGTACTTGTCAGACTTGGCATCGTAACCAAAATCGCCTTTGCCATCTTTTACTTTGGCAACCACTACAGAACCTTCACCACCAGCATTGGCAACGATTGTTCGCAATGGAGCTTCGATAGCGCGCTCAACGATTTGAATTCCGGTCGCCTCGTCGTCGTTTCCGGCTTTTACTTTGCTCAAGACAGATTGACTGCGTACAAGGGCAACCCCTCCACCAGCAACAATACCTTCTTCTACAGCCGCACGAGTGGCGTGAAGGGCATCGTCAACACGGTCTTTCTTCTCTTTCATTTCAACCTCAGAAGCAGCTCCGACGTAAAGAACAGCAACCCCTCCAGCCAATTTGGCCAAACGCTCTTGCAATTTCTCTTTATCGTAGTCCGAAGTGGTAGTTTCGATCTGCGCTTTGATTTGGTTCACGCGGGCTTTGATGTTTTTAGCCGCACCAGAACCGTTGACTACTGTTGTGTTGTCTTTGTCGATGGTTACTTTTTCGCAAGTACCCAACATGTCAACCGTAGCGGTCTCCAAAGAGAATCCACGCTCTTCAGAAATTACTGTAGCGTTGGTCAAGATGGCGATGTCTTCTAACATGGCCTTGCGACGATCTCCAAATCCAGGGGCTTTTACCGCAGCGATTTTAAGGGATCCGCGAAGTTTGTTTACAACCAATGTAGCCAAGGCTTCTCCGTCAACGTCTTCAGCGATGATCAACAGAGGCTTCCCGGATTGAGCTACAGGCTCCAGTACAGGAAGAAGATCCTTCATGGCCGAGATCTTTTTGTCGAACAACAAGATGTACGGGTTGTCCAGATCAGCGATCATTTTTTCGGAATTGGTTACGAAGTAAGGAGAAAGGTATCCGCGATCGAATTGCATTCCTTCCACGACATCAACGTAGGTATCGGTTCCTTTTGCTTCTTCAACAGTGATGACTCCTTCTTTTCCAACTTTTTCAAAAGCCTCAGAGATCAATTCTCCGATGGTCTCGTCGTTGTTGGCAGAGATGGCAGCAACCTGCTTAATTTTTTCGGAAGAGTCTCCAACTTTTTTGGATTGAGATCCTAGGTTTTTGACAATGGCTTCAACGGCCTTGTCTATTCCACGCTTGAGGTCCATTGGGTTGGCACCAGCAGCCACGTTTTTCAAACCTTCTTTAACGATGGCTTGAGCCAGAACAGTAGCTGTAGTGGTTCCATCACCAGCTAAATCGTTGGTTTTGGAAGCGACTTCCTTCACCATTTGCGCTCCCATATTTTCTAGGGCGTCTTCCAGCTCGATTTCTTTGGCGACACTAACACCGTCTTTAGTGACTTGAGGTGCACCAAAAGATTTGCTGATAATTACGTTACGACCTTTAGGGCCGAGGGTTACTTTTACGGCATTGGCCAGAGCATCAACTCCTCTTTTCAGGCCGTCTCTAGCGTCTACATCAAATTGAATGTCTTTTGCCATGGGTATTGTAT
>CAZLGZ010000180.1:0-5454 GCA_964558965.1 uncultured Flavobacteriaceae bacterium | reverse complement strand
AAAATCGAATACAAATCCTAAATCCATCCCATGCCTAAAAAAATCAGACTGGGAATCGTCGGCGGTGGCGGAGACTCTCTTATCGGAGTCCTTCACCGAGTGGCTTCCTTTATCAACGACAACTACGTAATTACCTCGGCTGTCTTTACGCCTGAGTTAGAAAAGAGCATCGAATTCGCGGAAGAAATTGACATCCCGACCGATCGGATTTACAAGGATTTTGATACCATGATCGCGGAAGAGATGAAGCTACCGGAAGATCAGCGCATGCAGGTTTGCAGTGTGTTGACCCCGAATTTCCTCCACTTCCCCATGGCCAAAAAACTATTGGAACACGGTTTTCACGTGATTTGCGAAAAACCGATGACCACCAATTACGATGAAGCCACTACTCTTCGGGACACCTGGAAGAAGGCAGGAACCGTCTTTGCGGTGACCCATACCTATACCGGCTATCCGATGGTGCGTCAAATGCGCGAAATGATCAAAGCCGGAGAGCTGGGACCCATCCACAAAGTGGACGCCAGTTACTACCAAGGCTGGATCAACCCCATCATCCACGATGCCGAAAAAAGAGCCAATACCTGGCGATTAGACCCGGCCAAAGCGGGAATCAGTTCCTGTATGGGCGATATTGGGGTACACGCCTTCAACATGATCGAGTTTACCACAGGCCTATCGATTCAGTCGGTGCTCTGTGATTTCAACTACCTCTACGACGACAATGCAATGGATGTGGACGGAACGGTATTGATCCGTATGTCCAAGCATGTCAAAGGAGTTATTCGCGCCAGCCAAGTGGCTACAGGAGAAGAAAATGGTCTGACCATCAAGATTTACGGTTCCAAAGGAGCCCTTAAATGGGAGCAGGAAAACCCGAACTTCCTCTACTACATGCAGGAAGACAAGCCTCTACAGGTACTTAAACCCGGGCATGCTTACAACTCGGAACTTTCTTTGGACGGCACCAAACTCCCTCCAGGTCACCCGGAAGGCATCTTCGACGCCATGGCCAACATCTATTTGGGTGTTGCCCGTGCAATTCGCGGTGAAGAATACAACGACGGGGAATTTCCGACCATGCGGGACGGGGTGCGCGGCCTGAACTTTATCGAGGCCAGCGTCTTTTCTCACCAAAGAGGAAACGTTTGGATTCCGCTGGATCCGGCCTAGTGCGGATAGAGCTTTTCGAAACGTTCAAAGACCACCATCATCGGCACCTTAGGGATTCTGCCGTGCTTTGCCAATTGACGAGCCCAGATTTGCCATTGGGTTTTTCGCCAGTGCTTTAGACTTTTGTCGCCTTCGGCCTCTAATCGGGCATGTTCTTCGTGTATCGAAAAGAGGGGTAAGAACTTCATGGAAGTGGTCTGCAGAACATATTGCGCATGACCTTCCCAATCGGTTGCGATGGCAATACTGCCGATATGCGGGTATTCCTCTTTTTCGAGTTGAAGCTTGAGTAACGCTTGTGAATAGGCTCTTTTGGTCCCTTGACCTAAGCGATCAACGGCACTATTGGCCGCCTCTTCTGTATCGTAAAAATGAAATATTCGCTTGGGACGTGCGGTGCGGTATGCAGGATACTTTGCCACAAATTCTTTCCAAAGGGCTTCTGCCGACTGATTTTTCATGACCAATGGGGGGTTTTGTTTTTCTCCTTTTTGTTGTACTTTTCCTTCTCGCTATAGAGCCTTCCAAGCTAATGTAGACGTTAAATTCCATAGATTTCAATATAATCGACAAGCCGTCAATTTCCATGAAGACCATCAAAGGACCGGCCGTATTTCTGGCACAATTCATCGACCAACAACCTCCGTTTAACAGTTTAGATGGGCTTTGCCAATGGGCAGCCGATCTGGGGTACAAAGGCATTCAGATCCCTACTTGGGAATCATTTTTGATCGATTTAGATCAAGCAGCCGAAAGTCAGATGTACTGCGACGACCTCAAGGGGAAAATCAATTCATACGGACTAGAAATCACCGAACTTTCCACCCACTTACAAGGGCAATTGGTTGCCGTGCATCCCGCTTACGACGTGATGTTTGACAATTTTGCTCCTGATGCCTACAAGAATAACCCGAAGGCCCGTACAGAGTGGGCTATAGATACGGTGAAGAAGGCGGCAACGGCGAGTAGAAGATTAGGCCTCAATGCCCACGCTACTTTTTCAGGAGCTCTACTTTGGCATACGGCACATCCTTGGCCACAACGCCCACCGGGACTGGTCGAAATGGGCTTTGAAGAATTGGCCAAACGCTGGATGCCCATCCTGAATCATTTTGACGAAGAAGGTGTGGATGTCTGTTACGAAATTCACCCCGGGGAAGACCTCCACGACGGGGACACCTTTGAGCGCTTTTTGGAAGCGACCGGCAACCACAAGCGAGTCAACATCCTCTACGATCCAAGTCACTTTGTTCTTCAACAACTAGACTATATCGAATACATCGATCACTACCACTCCTTTATCAAGGCTTTCCACGTGAAGGATTCAGAATTTAACCCAACCGGAAAAAAAGGAGCCTTTGGTGGGTACAACGATTGGGGAGACCGCGCTGGACGCTACCGTTCCCCGGGTGATGGACAAGTTGATTTTAAAACCATCTTTTCTAAACTGACCCAGTACGGCTGTGATGTCTGGGCCGTCATGGAGTGGGAATGCTGCATCAAGAGTCCGGAACAAGGTGCGCGTGAAGGAGCCAAATTCATCTCAGACCACATCATCGAAGCCACCGAGAAGACCTTTGACGACTTCGCTGGCTCCGCGACCGATCCAGAAAAGCTGAAGAAAATCCTTGGGTTATGAAAACACGGTTGTTAAGCACCCTTTTTGCATTGACCCTATTAGTCGTCTCGTGCAAAAAGCAAAACGAAAAACAAGAAGAAAACCCTACCGATACCACAACAGAAGTGGCCGAATTCCGGGAGCTCTTTGACGGAGAGAATTTTACCGGCTGGAGACTCTACGGAGGAGACGAAGCTGGCAAGGCCTGGAAAATTGAAGAAGGGGCCCTGGTATTTTACCCCCCGGCTGAACGACCACAAGGCGAAAGCTACAACCTGGTTTCGGAAGAGGAATTCACCAATTTCGAACTCAGTCTGGAGTGGAAAATCCAGAAAAACGGCAACAGCGGCATCTTTTGGGGTGTCTACGAGTCAGAAGAATTTGGCCAGCCCTATCAGACCGGGCCGGAGATTCAGGTTCTGGATAACCAAGGACATCCGGATGCACTAAATGGAGAAGATCGGCAGGCAGGAGCCCTGTACGATATGGTACCCCCTTCTGAAGACCACACCAATGCCGCCGGAGAGTGGAACGAATGCATTTTACATGTCAATCACGAAACCGGACAGGGATGGGTGAAGATGAACGGAAAGTTGATCGTTACCTTTCAGGTAAAAGGCGACGGATGGGATAATCTGGTAAAAGAATCGAAATTTGCAGACTGGAAAGGCTTTGGAGACTACCCCAAAGGGCGTCTGGGCTTGCAAGACCACGGAGATACCGTTGCCTACAGAAAAATTAAAATCAAAGAATTATAACATGAAATACCAACTCCTGCTTCTGTTTGCAGTCGTATTTGTTTCCTGTCAAAACAAGACGGAAGGAGAAGCTCCTGCAGCAGATCAATCTACTGATACTACTGAAATGTCATCAGAAAAAGAACCCACCAAGCCTGAAGAAACCGAACTGTACCAGCCTGTTCCACCCCGTGTGGTCCCTGGTGCTCCTGGCGCACCTCCCAGTGATGCCATTGTCCTTTTTGACGGGACTAATTTTGACGCCTGGGAGAGCGCAGTCGACAGTTCTGCCGTGCAATGGCACCTCAATGGAGATGGCAGCATGACGGTCAAAGACAAAACAGGAGATATCCAAACCAAACTGAGCTTTGGCAGTATGCAGCTTCATATTGAATGGCGCTCCCCTGCTGAAATCCAGGGCGAAAATCAAAGCCGGGCAAACAGCGGGGTCTTTTTACAAAGCCGCTACGAAGTTCAGGTGCTTGACAACAACGATAACCCGACCTATGTCAACGGACAAGTGGGTTCCATCTACAAACAATCCATTCCCTTGGCCATGGCTTCTGTTCCTTCAGGAGAATGGAACACCTACGACATCATTTTTCACGCGCCTGAGTTTGACGAGGCCGGTGAACGCACCAAGACCGGGACCCTTACAGTCATCCACAATGGTGTTTTGATTCAGGATCATTTTGTCTTGGAAGGAACCACTGAATACATTGGCTGGCCTAAGAATATTGCACACGGGAAGGCTCCACTTAAACTGCAGGATCACCAAGACAACAGTCGGGTGAGTTACCGCAACATCTGGGTACGCGAACTATGATTCAATCAATGACCGGATTTGGCAAGGAAGTTCTCCAATTGCCACAAAAGAAGATTACCCTGGAGCTCAAATCGCTCAACAGTAAAAACCTGGATTTAAATGCCCGGTTGCCCTTGCTGTACCGCGAAAAAGAAATGGAGATGCGTAAAATGCTCTCCGAAGAGCTCTCCCGGGGTAAAATTGATTTCAACCTGCAAGTAGAGCTCACCGGCACAGAAGTGTCTACAGAGATCAATAAACCACTTGTAGAGGCCTATATGGGTCAACTTCGCACCATTGCCTCCGGAGATGAACTTAAATTACTCGAACTAGCCCTTCGTTTACCCGATACCCTGAAGTCCGATAAAGACGAACTAGATCCCAAAGAGTACGGACAAATTCTGGAGGGACTCAAGCGTGTAATCGGAAAGTTGCAGGATTTTCGTCAAAAGGAAGGCGCCGCTTTGGAAGCGGACTTCCAAAAGCGGATCAGCAGTCTGGAAACCCTATTGGAGGAAGTAAAATCTCTGGATACCGAGCGTATCGACAGCATCAGAACCCGGCTTGAAAAAGCAGTAAGTGATCTGCAGACCGAGGTCGATGCCAATCGCTTCGAACAGGAATTGATTTACTACCTCGAGAAGTACGACATCACGGAAGAGAAGGTTCGTTTGGCCAATCACCTGAAGTACTTTTCTAAAACCATGGAAACCGAAAAAGCCGGAGGAAAGAAACTGGGCTTTATCTGCCAGGAAATCGGTCGCGAAATCAATACCATTGGCTCCAAAGCCAACTTCGCTCCCATGCAGAAGTGCGTGGTCCAGATGAAGGATGAATTGGAAAAGATTAAAGAGCAAATGCTCAATGTATTATGAGTAAGACCACGGGCAAACTGCTGATTTTTTCTGCTCCCTCTGGTAGTGGAAAGACGACCATCGTCCAGCACTTGCTTCGCCAAAGCGAACTCAACCTCGCCTTTTCTGTTTCGGCCACCACTCGAGAAAAACGAGAAGGCGAAACCGACGGTGTCAATTACTATTACCTGAGTCCGGACAACTTTAAAGACAAAATCGAGGCAAAGGAGTTCCTCGAATGGGAGGAAGTGTACCCCCTGCATTTTT